>NZ_WUJP01001015.1 GCF_009806515.1 Geminicoccus flavidas
GGGGCTGGCAAGACCAGACAGTAGCACCGGCTCCCGGCCGCTACGCGATGGAGGAGCGGCCGTCGCGAGGAACGATCGCCCGGCATCGGACACGCCCTCGAGAGCGCGGCAGGGCAGAACCGGGAGGTGGAAAGGTGCGAACGGCTCTGCGCAGGGATGCGCTGCCTAGCCGCTCGCTCCCGCAGCATAGCAAACCGGCCAGGCAGCCGTAGTGCGGCGCAGCGTCCCGCCTGCGTGACGAGCAGGCGGTCGAGGACGACATGTCGACGGGCGCTATCTGGGCAGCGGCGACGAAAGCCAGTTTTCGCGGTGCGGTCGCTCGGGGTAGCGCTGGAGCCGGGGCCCGTCCGTCATGCCTCTGGCTAGCCGCTCCGCGACCCCAAGAAGGACCGCCCGGCAATGAGCCGGGCGGCAACACGAGGGAGGACATTCCACGCTCGACCAGCGAGGGGAAGGGGACCGGTGAGCATGCACGACAACAACTATCCGACCCGGCCCATCGTGCCCGCGACCAGACGTCGCTGACTGGGGAAGAGGATTGTTGTGCCAAGGCAAGAATCAGTCCTGGAAAATAAAGCAGTCTTTCCGGAAGGACGGATCATTCAACCTAGGTGATCCAACACACCACATGGTGGCACCGCCACCCGCGGGCATGCTCATCCTCAAGGGGGCCCCGGGAGCCAGTCGGTCAAGCGGCGACGTACCAAGTGTGGTGGAACTTTCGCCGGGGATGGTGCTGCGGATCGAGCAGTTCCTGCCGACCAGGCGCGGTCAGGCTTTTGATGTCATAATCTCCCTACCGGGACGGGCAGCCTGCCTGCCGACGTGCATTGCGCCTGGTCATCCATATCGGCAGGCGGAACGTGCTGACGAACCGGGTTAGGCGGCGCTACCAACTCATCCAGTTTCGATCACGCGGGCTATCTCGACGATTGCTTGCGCGACCTTGCCAACTGTGGGTTCTTGGACCGGGGGAAGCAGGCAGAAGATCCCAGGTCGAACGTGAACTGCGGCGGTCGGCGAAGCCGCCGCATGTCGATCCGTTCCATTACAGCGCCGGTCGTGCCGGCCGGACGAGCGCTAGACTTCACTGTGCGGCACGAAGCTGTCGGACCTGATGCTGTGCGCGGCTTGGAATATCGGCGCTTCTCATGCTTCCTGGTGTGCAATATAGTACTCATTGCAGGACTGGGGATCTGTTGTCCCCGCCAACGCAAAGGACGCTCGCGCAATGAAGAGCACCTGGGTGGGCGAGAGACCCCAGGCCGATCTTCACGGCGGTCCCCGACGCTGGATCCTGACGCTCGCCATGCTGGCTCTCCCGGTCGGGCTTGCTGCCTGCGATGCGGAACCGGAGGCGGCAGCGCTGGAGGTCCGACCGGTCCGCACGGTGACGGTCGAGAAGCGCGCGGCCGGGGTGCCGGTGGTCCTGACCGGCCGCATCGAGGCCGAGGACGAGGTGGCTTTGGCTTTTCGTCTTTCTGGGCGCATGACCGAGCGGCCGGTGGCCCTGGGTGCCCGGGTCGAGCCCGGCGACGTCATCGCCAAGCTGGAGCCGCACAACGAGCTCAACGCGCTGCGGGCGGCAGAAGCCAGCCTCGCGGCCGCCGAGGGCCAGCTGGTCGAGGCACGGGCCGAGTTCCGGCGCCAGCAGATCCTGGCCGAGCGCGGCTTCGCGGCGCAGGCGGTCTATGGCCGGGCCCGCCAGGCACTGCAGACCGCGCAGTCGGCCGTGGATTCCGGCCGCGCACTCCTGAAGAACGCGCAGGACCAGGTGAGCTTCACCGAGCTTGAGGCCGATGCCGAAGGCGTGGTGACCGCGATTGGTGCCGAGCCAGGCGAAGTGGTCCAGGCCGGACAGATGATCGTCCGGCTAGCCCGCCAGGGCGGCCGTGACGCGGTGTTCGACGTGCCCGCTCAGGTGATCCGCTCCGCTCCGGCCGACCCGGTCATCTCCGTCACCCTGACCGAGGACCCGTCGGTGGTCGCCACCGGACGGGTGCGCGAGGTAGCGCCCCAGGCCGACCCGGTGACCCGCACCTTCGAGGTCCGGGTCGGGCTGGCCGACCCGCCGCCGGACATGCGGCTGGGTGCCACCGTGACCGGAAGGATGGAGGTCGACCAGGGCGAGGTCATCGAGCTGCCCGCCTCCGCCCTCACCCAGCATGAGCGCCAGCCCGCCGTCTGGGTGGTCGACCCGGACGAGCAGACCGTGGCCCTGCGCGGCGTCGACGTGCTGCGCTTCTCGCCAGGTGCGGTGGTGGTGGCAGCTGGCATCGATCCCGGCGAGATCGTGGTGACCGCGGGCGTGCAGGCGCTCCATCCCGGGCAGAAGGTCCGTCTGCTCGAGCCCGCGTCGTGAGCAGGTTCAACCTGTCCGGCTGGGCGCTCGGCAACCGCTCCCTGGTCGTCTACTTCATGATCGTTGCCGTGCTCGCGGGGATTGCGGCGTTCATCGGCATCGGTCGCAATGAGGATCCAGCCTTCACCATCAAGACCATAGTGGTGCAGGCGGCTTGGCCCGGCGCCACGCTGGAGGACACCGCCCTTCAGGTCACCGAGCGGATCGAGCGCAAGCTACAGGAGCTGCCGGGCCTGGACACGCTGCGCAGCCAGACCCGGCCGGGTTTCGCCACGATCTTCGTCAATCTCGAAGGTTCGGTAACGGCGCCCGAGATCCCGGCAATCTGGCAGCAGGTGCGCAACGACATCGGCGACATCCGCCACACCATGCCGGAGGGGCTGGTCGGGCCATTCTTCAACGACCGGTTCAGCGACACGTTCGGCATCATCTACGGCTTCACGGCCGACGGCTTCACCCATCGCGAGCTGCGCGACCAGGTGGAAGCGGTCCGTTCGGAGCTGCTGCACGTCCCGGACGTCTCGGCGATCGAGATCATCGGCGCGCAGGACGAGGTGATCTTCGTCGAGTTCTCGATGGAGCAGCTGGCCAGCCTCGGCGTCGACCGCCCGGCCTTGCTGGCGGCCCTGCAGACCCAGAACGTGGTCCGGCCCGCGGGCGTCATCCAGACGGGAGACGAGCGGATCTCGGTGCGGGTCACCGGCGCCTTCCAGTCCGAGCGGGACATCCTCGACATCACCTTCGTGGCCGGCGCGCGGATGCTCCGGCTGGCCGACATCGCGACGGTCCGGCGCAGCTTTGCCGACCCGCCCCAGCCGATGTTCCGGGTGAACGGCCAGGACGCGATCGGGCTCGGCATCGCGATGCGCGACGGCGGCGACATCCTGGCACTGGGCCGCAACATCGAGCAGGCGATGGCCAGGATCACGAGCGACCTGCCAGTCGGCATCGAGCCGATCCTGGTGGCGGACCAGCCGGTCACGGTCGACCTCGCGATCGGCGAATTCACCACCTCGCTCTGGCAGGCGATTCTGATCATCCTGGTGGTGAGCTTCATCAGCCTAGGGGTGCGTCCGGGCCTGGTGGTGGCACTGGCGATCCCGCTCACGCTGGCGATCGTGTTCCCGCTGATGCAGGCGTTCGCCATCGACATGCAACGCATCTCGCTGGGCGCCCTCATCATCGCCCTGGCGCTGCTGGTCGACGACGCCATGACCACCACCGATGCCATGCTCACCCGACTGGCCGCGGGCGACGACAAGGTGGCGGCGGCCGAGTTCGCGTTCCGCCGCTATGCGTTTGCCATGCTGGCCGGCACCTTCGTCACGATCGCGGGCTTCGTGCCGGTGGGCTTCGCCCAGAGCTCGGCCAGCGAATACACCTTCTCCCTGTTCGCGGTGGTGACCATCGCCCTGCTGGTCTCCTGGCTGGTCGCGGTGATCTTCGCGCCACTGCTGGGCGTGGCGATCCTGGTCCGGCCGAAGCAGGCAGCGGTCAGGGCGCCGCGCGTGGTGCAGTGGTACCGTCGCCTGCTGGTCATCGCACTGCAGCTGCGCTGGGTGACGATCGCGATCACGCTCGCCTTGTTCATCGGCTCGATCTTGCTCCTGCCGCTGATCCCCAGGCAGTTCTTCCCCTCCTCCGACCGGCCGGAGCTGGTGGTCGACCTGACCCTGCCGCAGAACGCGTCCATCTATGCCAGCCAGACGATGACCAGTCGGTTCGACGATCTGCTGGAGGGCGATCCCGACGTGGTGCGCTGGAGCACCTATGTCGGGCGGGGTGCAATCCGCTTCTACCTGCCCCTCAACGTCCAGCTGCCCAACGACTTCTTCTCCCAGGCGGTGATCGTGGCGGCCGACGTCGAGGCACGCGAGCGGCTGCGGCAGAAGCTGGAGCTGGCGCTGGCCGAGCGCTTCCCGGAACTGGTGAGCCGGATCTATTCGCTGGAGCTGGGCCCGCCGGTCGGCTGGCCGGTGCAGTACCGGGTGAGCGGCCCCAACCTCGACCGGGTGCGCACGATCGCCCTGGACCTGGCCCAGCTCGTCGCGGCCAGCCCGCGGGTCGAGAAGGTCAATTTCGACTGGATCGAGCCCACCCGGGAGGTGCGCATCCATGTCGACCAGGAGCGCGCCCGGCTGCTGGGGCTCAGCACCGATGCGGTATCCGGCGTGCTGAATGCGGTGCTCACCGGCACGCCTGTCACCCAGCTGCGCGACGACATCTATCTGGTCAACGTGGTGGCGCGGGCCACGGACGAGCAGCGGGTCTCGCTCTCGACCCTGTCCACCCTGCAGGTCCCGCTGCCGGGCGGCCGGACCGTGCCGCTCAGCCAGTTCGCCAGCTTCGAATATGGCCAGGACTTCCCCCTGATCTGGCGGCGTGACCGCGTGCCGACGCTCACGGTCCAGGCGGACGTGATCCCGGGCGAATTGCCGGAATCGGTGGCCGACGAGCTGGCGGACGGGGTGGCGGGGCTGAACACCCGGCTCTCACAGGGCTACCGGATCGCCGTTGGGGGCACGGTGGAGGAAAGTGCCAAGTCGCAGGCCTCGGTGACAGCCGTGGTGCCGGCCATGCTGTTCCTCATGCTGACCGTGCTGATGGTGCAGTTGCGCAGCTTCCAGCGCCTGTTCATCGTGCTGACCGTGGCACCGCTCGGGCTGATCGGGGTGGTGCTGGCCCTGCTGGTGTCCGGCCGGCCGCTGGGCTTCGTCGCCATCCTGGGCATCCTGGCGCTGATCGGCATCGTCACCAAGAACGCGGTGATCCTGATCGGCCAGATCGAGAGCGAGCGCCAGCAGGGGCGAAGCGCCGTCGACGCCGTGGTCGAGGCCGGCACCGCGCGCTTCCGACCGATCATGCTGACGGCGATCTCCACCGTGCTCGGCATGATCCCGATCGCACCCACCGTGTTCTGGGGGCCGATGGCCTTCTCGATCATGGGCGGGCTGCTGGTCGGCACCGTCCTGACCCTGATCTTCCTGCCCGCGGTCTATGTCGCCTGGTTCAGCCTGCGCGGCAGCCCGGCCCCAGTCGAGGCACCGGCGGTGCCGTCCAGCGCCATCAGCGGATGAGGAGACGACCGATGATCACGACCAGAGCGCGCTGCTGGCCCCTTGCCCTTGTGATGGCGGGGGCTGCCTGGATGCTGCCCGGTGCGGCGTCCGCGCAGGAAGCCCTGCCTTCCTATGACTGGGGGCGGCTGGCCTTCGATACCGCCGACACCGACGGCGACGGCCTCATCAACGAGGCGGAGATGACCCGCGATGCCGCGGCCGGGTTCGCGGCACTCGACCAGGACGGCAGCGGCACCCTCTCGCCGGCGGAGCTGGGCGAGCATGATCCGGTTCTGTTCGCCAAGGTCGATGCGGACGGAAACGGACTGCTCACCTTCAAGGAGGTGATGACCAACAAGGTCCGGGCGTTCGATCAGGGTGACCGGGACGACGATGGCGGCCTGAGCTTCGACGAGATGGTCACGATCGTGGACATGGAGACAGGAGAAGCGCGATGAACCCCGCCAAGCCGACGGGCCGGCCCCGCAGTGTCGTGATCCTCCTGGCGCTGCTGACCTGCAGCGCTCTCGTCGGCTGCGAGGGTGGCGGCGGCGGGACCGCGTCGCCGGGCGTGGGCACGGTGGGTGGCGCGGTGGCCGGTGCCGGGGTCAGCCGGGCGGTGTTCGGCAACAGCAGCTCGGCCATGCTGATCGGCGGTGCGGTGGGCGGACTCGCCGGTAACATGACCTTGGACCGCCAAGCCGAGGAGCGCCGCCGCCAGCAGGCGGTCGAGGACCGGCGGACCGCCCAGCAGCTGCAGCTCGACTTCGAGCGCCAGCGGGCCCTGCAGGAGGAGCAGACCCGGCTCGAGATCGAGGAGCAGCGCCTGTTCCGGGAATGGCAGCGCGAACGCACCGGCAGCTGACGCGCAGGCACGAGCGGATGCGCCCGGCGGGAGTTGAATGGATGCAGGGCGCATGAGCAGGCTCCGCCGGATCGGTGCACGGACGAGTTGGGTGGCCAAACGGGTGGCGCTGCTCGTGCTGATCGCGCTCGCCACCTTCCTGGCGACCCGCATCTGGGATTCGCAGCGCGGCCTGCCGCTCGAGATCTGGCACACCTTCGTGCCCGACGAGCTGGACGCCGAGGTACTCGACCAAGTCGACTGGGCGGCTTACCTCGCCCGGGAGCAGGAGATCTTCGACGAGCTGCGAGTCGAGGTGACCCAACAGCTCGAGCCGGAGGACCGCGTCCCGGTCAACCGCTACTTCGACCGCAGCCCAATCTATCCCGGCCGCTTCGCCGACGACTGGAACCGCTCGCACCTGCTCGAGCCGGACGGCAGACCCCGGGGCGCCGCGGTGCTCCTGCACGGGCTGACCGATGCGCCTTACAGCCAGCGTCATATCGGCGAGCTCTACCGGGACCACGGCTTCGTCGCGATCATCCCGCGCCTGCCGGCGCACGGCACCGTGCCGGGGGCGCTCACCGACATCGAATGGGAGAGCTGGGCAGCGGCGACACGGCTGGCGGTGCGTGAAGCGCGACGGCGGATCGGGCCCGACCTGCCCCTGCACCTGGTGGGCTTCTCCAATGGCGGGGCGCTCGCCATGAAGTATGCGCTCGATGCCCTGGAGGACCCGGAGCTGACCCGGCCGGACCGGCTGGTCCTGGTCTCGCCGATGATCGGCATCACGGCCTTTGCCCGCTTTGCCGGCGTTGCCGGCTGGCCGGCGATCTTTCCGGCGTTTGCCAAGGCCGCCTGGCTGGCCGTCCTGCCCGAGTTCATCCCGTTCAAGTACAACTCGTTCCCGATCAATGGCGCCCGCCAGTCCTTCCTGCTCACCCAGGCGCTGCAGCCGCGCATCGCCCGGCTGGCGCGGGAGAACCGTCTCGGTGACCTGCCGCCGGTCCTGACCTTCCAGTCGGTGATCGACTTCACCGTCAGCACCCGTGCCATCATCACCGCCCTCTACGCGCAGCTCCCGGCGAATGGCAGCGAGCTCGTGCTGTTCGACCTGAACCGGACCGTGAAGTTCGGCCCGCTCCTGAACACGCGAGTTGATGCGGTCCTGAACCGGGTCTTGCCGGCCGCACCGAGGGCGTTTCGCACCACGATCCTGGCCAATGCCGGGCCCGACAGCCTGGACATGGTCGAGCGGGTCACCGAGCCCGGGTCGGTCGAGGAGCGGACCCGGCCGCTGGACCTGCACTATCCGAAGGACGTGTTCTCGCTGTCCCACGTGGCCCTGCCCTTCCCGGTGGATGACGGGCTTTATGGGCTGACGCCCGATCCGGCCGAGGATTTCGGCATCCATCTGGGCGCCATGGCGACCAGGGGCGAGCGCGGTGCCCTAATCGTCAGCCTGGATTCGCTGCTGCGCATCACCTCCAACCCGTTCTTTCCCTACATGCTGGAGCGGATCGCCGAAGAAATCGCCGTGCCAGTCGGAGCCCAGAAGGCACCGCAATGAGCGGGATGAGGATGGGTGAACTTTACCGCGCGATCTGGCGGGTCACCGATCGGCAGCAAGCCATCCTGATCGTCCTGTCGGTGCTGGTGGCCACCGTGGCCACCGTGGCCGCCCTGCCGCTCAAGTTCCAGCAGCTCGCGATCAACAGCCTCATCTATGGCGGCGACGTGCGCCAGCTCGCCTGGCTGTGCGCCGGCTTTCTCGCAGCGCTGCTGCTCAGCGCCAGGCTGAAGCTGCTGCTGGGCCTGCGCATGGCGACGGGTGGGCGAACGGGCCGGGCGACGCGCCGACACCCGGGACGCTGGTGGCAATGGTCTCGGCCGAGGCCGAATCGGTCGGCGCCTTCGCGGGTGCGGCGATCGCCTCGCCGGTCGTGCAGCTCGGCACGCTGGTGAGCGTGATCGGCTTCATCGTGGCAAGCCAACCCTGGCTGGGCCTGCTGGCGCTGATCGTTGTGGTACTTCAGGCGGCGATCGTGGTGGTCGTCCAGCATCGGATCAACCTCCAGGTGCAGACACGGGTCCAGGCCCTGCGCGATGCCTCGGCCCGGATCTCCAGGGTGACCTGGCGGCCGTGGACGATGCGGTGATCTCGGACTTCCACGACATCTTCCACACCCGCCGCCGGATCTTCGCCCTCAAGCTGTCGTCTAAGGCGGCGATCGGGGCGATCAGCGGGCTCGGTAAGGTCGGCATCCTGTTCCTGGGCGGCTGGCTGGTGCTGCGGGGCCAGAACGACGTCCGCACGGTGGTGGCCAGTCTGACCGGCCTCATGCGCATCGAGGGGCCGTGGCGCGACCTGGTCGGCTTTTTCCGCCAGGCCAGCACGGTGCGGGTCAAGTACGGCATGCTGGCCGACGCGGTCGCCACCCGCCCGGAGCGCTAGAACGAGCCAAGGAGCGAACCCAGCACGATCACCGCCGCCAGGGCCAGGACCGCGCCCACGATCGCCACCATGAACGGGTCCATATAGCTTTCGCGATGGGTCGAGCCGCAGACGGCGAGCAGGGTCACGACGGCACCGTTGTGCGGCAGGCTGTCGAGCGTGCCGGCACCGATCACCGCCACGCGGTGCAGCAGTGCCGGGTCGATGCCGGCCTGGCTGGCGATCTCGAGATGGGTGGCGCCCAGCGCATCCAGGGCGATGGTGAGGCCGCCGGATGCGAAACCGGTCAGCGCCGCCAGGATGTTGGTGGCGGCGGCCAGCGAGACCAGCGGCCCACCGCCAATCGACAGCACCCAGTCGCGCACCAGGGCGAATGCCGGCATCGCCGCTACGACCGCGCCAAAACCGACCAGGCTCGCCACGCTCAGGATCGGCAGGACGGAGGCGTTGGGACCGGCGTCCATGCTGACCCTGAGGGTGGTGAGCCGCCGGCCGCTCACGAGCAGCAGGACGAGGATCGCTGCCGCGAGCCCGGTCGCCACCGCTCAGACGCCGGCGACCGCCTCCAGTGACACGCCGCCGAACCGCTCCTCGGCAAGGTAGCCGGTGTCCAGGCGCGGCAGCACCAGCATCACCATCAGGAAGTTCACGCACACCACCACGACCAGCGGCAGCATCGCCAGCTGGACCGGCGGGCCCACCGGCGCAGGCTGGCCGTGGCTGATCTCGGCCGGGTCGAACTCGCGGGCCGTGGTGGCCCGTTCGCGCACCAGTTCATGGGCGGCCGCGTCCTGCGGCATGGCATCGGCAGCAGCGCCATAGCCCAGGCCAGCCCGGCGCGCTGCGGCTTCCCTGTGCCCGAGCCACCAGAGGCCGAAGCCCAGCATGATCACCGAGGCGAGGATGCCCAGTCCCGGTGCTGCGAACGGGGTGGTGCCGAAGAACGGCATCGGGATCGCGTTCTGGATGGCGGGGGTGGCCGGCAGCGCCGACATGGTGAAGGTCGAGGTGCCGAGTGCCCCGGCGGCCGGCATCAGCCGGCGCGGGATGTCGGCCTGGCGAAACAGGGCCTGGGCCATCGGCACCAGGACGAAGATCGCCACGAACAGGCTGACCCCGCCATAGGTGACCAGCGCACCGGCCAGCACCACCGCCAGGACCGCGCGGCGGGGACCCAGCCGCTCGGTCATGAACGCCGCGATGGTGGCGACCGAGCCGGAGTCCTTCATCAGCTTGCCGAACAGGGCGCCCAGCAGGAACAGCGGGAAGAACTGGGCGACGAACCGGGCAGCACTGCCCATGAAGGTCTGGGTCCAGTGCGCCAGCAGCGGCTCGCCGGAAAAAGCAGCGGCGATCAGTGCTGCCAGTGGCGCCAGCAGCAGCACGCTCCAGCCCCGGAACGCCAGCCACACCAGAAGGGCTCGGCCCAGGAGGATGCCGGCCAGCCTCATCGGCTCACACGCCTTCGAGCAACTGGTCGAGATCGAGGGACGAGCGCCGGCCCAGGGTGTCGCCATGCTCGGTGAGGAACGCCGCGGCTGCCTGTCGGCCCTCGTCGCGCAGCATGGTCAGGAAGCCCCACTCCGCATTGAGCTTGGACGAGTAGCCCAGCTCCAGCAGCTTGGTGCTGCTCAACCCGGTGGATCCGCATGTTCGCCCAGGCCGCCGCCTCGTCACGACAGCTCGACGCCATGCGGCGCAGCAGGGCGATCATCCGCAGCTCCTTGAGCAGGACGGCGTTGAACGACACCTCGTTCAGCCGGTTGAGGATGTCGCGCGCCGACCTGGGCGTGCCCGGCCGCTCCACCGGGTTGATCTGCACCAGGATCGTGTCCCGCGACGAGCATTCGCGCACCAGCGGCGTGATGGTCGGGTTGCCGGAATAGCCGCCGTGCCCAGTAGGGCTCGCCATCGATCTCCACCGCCTGGAACAGGGCGGGCAGGCAGGCTGAGGCCAGCAGCACCTCGGGCCGCACCTCGCTGTTGCGAAACACCCGCCCGCGCCCGGTGCGCACGCTGGTCGCGGTGACGAACAGCCGGATCGGCGCGTCCCTCAGCCGGTCGAGGTCGATCTGCTCGGCCAGGACCGCCTCCAGCGGGTTGCTGCCGCCGGGGTTCAGGTCGTAGGGCGAGAATAGGCGCGAGGTCAGGTCTAGGGCCACGAACATCGGCGAGTTGTCGAGCGTCCAGCAGCCGAGCAGCACATCGAGCGGACCGCGCTGGAACGGGCTGGCGAGTGCGGCACGTGACACGCTGCGCCAGAACCGCTCCAGCGCCGCTTTCGCACCCGCGGCCCCGCCGGCGGCATGGCCGGCGACCAGCACCGCCGCGTTCGTGGCGCCCACCGAGGTGCCGGTGATGCCGTCGATAGTGAGCCAGGGCTCTTCCAGCAGACGGTCGATCACGCCCCATGTGAACGCCCCGTGCGACCCACCACCCTGCAGGGCGAGGTCGAGTAGGACGGGGCTGCGATCGCCGGTGCTGCCGGTGGCTGATGCGGTCGGCATGCAACCTCGCGCAAGGCAGATGAACAGGGAACGAGGCCACGGCCTGACCGGCCGACCACCCGCCGCTTCGGCCGGTACCGGTTACGGCCAAAGAACCGGCGGCCGTCCCGGCAAGACGCCTTGCCAAACGCGAGGCGTGCTCGTCCCGCCAGCCAGGAGCCAACCGTCACGACGTCATCTTCCCCTGGCAACAGTCATGCGCCCGAGACGACGCAGTCGTGCTTCTCCAATACTCTGGAGGCAATTCTTTGACAAGACAATCATGTAATAATATGTTCGTTGAACGACTTTCAGAGTTGCGATGGTCCATGCGCTCGACAACCTGCCACTGCCAGCCGCACTTCGCCCGGCCACTCTATGGCGACTGAGGCCGATCCGCCTCGTCCCACCGTCCTTCATCCCGGGGTACGGTTGTTCCTGTGGGTCTCGAAGCTGATCACCCTGATCGGGATCATATCCCTCATGGTGGCAGCATGTACCCTGCTGGCATTCGGCGCGATCGAGACCGGCCGCTATGTCACCCTGCTCGTGTCGCCGGGCGACACGCAGCTGACCAATCGCCAGATGTTTCTGGCCAGCATCAAGCTGGTTGACCTCGTCCTGCTCGCGACGGTGCTCCAGGTGGTCGCGTTCGGGCTCTACTCGCTGTTCATCGATCGCGGGATTCCGGCGCCCATGTGGCTACGCACCAGCGACTTCGACGGCTTGAAGAGCAAGCTCGCCGGCATCATCGCGGTGATGCTGGGTGTGCTGTTTCTCGAGCAGGTCATCAACGTGCCGCCCGGCCTGCGCCTCCTGGCCTCCGGCATTGCCACCGCCGGGGTGATCTTCGCCTTGAGCCATTTCATCCAGGTGCAGCCGCCCAAGGACTGAGGCAGCTTGGCCATCCGCCATCGCAGACGCCGGTCGCCGCGGACCGAGTCCCGCTTCGGGCCTGACTTCGCAGTGGATCGAGAGCCCGTATTGATGTACAGCAGGATAAAGTAGTGTATATTGGCTGAATGGAGCCTCCGGTCTCGTCAGAGACCGGAGAGACCTGTTCCATCCATATTTCGGCCGCTCTGGTGAGCCAGCCGGCTAAATCGTGCGCGCTATTTCCTCCCGGTTTCATGCGAGTTTCGGTCTGACTGCATCCTGATCGAACGCTTCGGCCTCGATCCATCTGGCAGAGCTGCGCCGCAGCCTCGTACCGCCCTTGGTGAACGCAGAACGAGTTTCAGCGCCAACCAGTTCGGAGCTGACCCATGTCCACGCTTCGCTCCCTCTACGACGCGGCCACCGGCCCGACCTATGTGTCGACCGGTCACCTGCCCCAGTCGGAGATGGTGCAGCAGCTCGTTGTCGAGGCCTATGAGCGCTACCGGTGGAACACCGATGGCCGGGTATCCAACGTCTACCCGGCGCTCGCGAGGGTCGCGGGCGACCTGTTCGGCATCTGCGTGGTCGGCACCAGCGGCAATGTCTACGAGATCGGCGACACGGCGCACGAATTCTCGATCATGAGCGTGTCCAAGCCCTTCGTCTTCGCACTCGTGTGCCAGGCACTGGGGCCTGAGGAGTGCCGGGACAAGCTCGGCGCGAACAGCACCGGGCTGCCGTTCAATTCCCTGGCGGCAGTCGAGTGGAGCGCCGACGGTCGGACCAACCCGATGGTGAATGCCGGCGCCATCGCGGCGACCAGCCTCGTGCCGGGTGTCACCGCCGACGACAAGTGGCAGAGCATCCATGCAGGATTGTGCGGCTTCGCCGGGCGGAAGCTGTCGCTGAACGAGGAGGTCTATGCTTCCGCCTCGGCGACCAACCTCCGCAACCGGAGCATCGCGCGCCTGCTCGAGAGCCTCGGCCGGATCTATTGCGACTGCGACCTGGCGGTCGACCTGTACACGCGGCAGTGCTCCTTGAACGTGAGCGCCCATGATCTGGCGGTGATGGGGTCAACCTTGGCCGATGGCGGCGTGAACCCGGTCACCCGGGAGCGGATCGTGGCTCCGGCCACCTGCCACTACGCACTGGCAGTGATGGCGACAGCCGGCCTCTACGAGAGTTCGGGCGACTGGCTCTACGACATCGGCCTGCCGGGCAAGAGCGGCATCGGCGGCGGCATTGTCACCGTCTCGCCCGGCAAGGGCGGGCTCGGCACGTTCGCCCCGCCCCTCGACGGCATGGGCAACAGCGTCAAGGGCCAGCTGGTCGCCAGGTTCCTGTCCCAGCGGTTGGGCATGGACCTGTTCGTCTCGAAGCCCGAGGCCTGAGCCAGTTCTGCAGGCCCCTTCCGTGCGGCCTGCCATCTCGATCGGCACAGAGGAACAACCGTAGCACGAAAGGGCCAAGGCGATGCGCAGCGCAGCGATACCGGCGGCCGGAGCAGAGGACGAGGTGCAGTCAGCATGGCTGCCGATGATCGTCATCGCCCTGGGCCAGGTGCTGATGTCGTTCAACGTCGCCTCCCTGCCCGTCGCTATCGGCGGGATGGTCGACAGCTTCGGCGTGCCGCCCACCACGGTCGCCACCGGAATCGTCATGTATTCGCTCGCCGTGGCCGGGCTGGTCATGCTGGGCGCCAAGCTCTGCCAGCGGTTCGGCGCGCAGCCCGTGTTCCGCGGGGTGGTGCTGATCTTCGGGCTGGCCATGGTGCTGATGACATTCAGCCCGAACGCGACGGTCATGATCGCATCTCAAGGCTTGGCGGGGATGGCCGGTGCCGCGCTGGTCCCCTCCCTGGTGGCGCTGATCGCCAACAACTACCGGGGCCGGCAGCAGGCCACCGCTTTGGGCGCGCTCGGCTCGGCCCGTGCCGGGGCCGGCGTGGCGGCCTTCCTCATCGGCGGCGTCCTGGGCACGTTCATCGGCTGGCGCCCGGCATTTGGCATCCTAATCGCCCTCTCGGCGATCGTGTTCGTGCTGAGCTTCCGGCTCAGGCGGGACGAGGGCCGGCCCGACGTGCAGATCGACCTGGTGGGCGTCGTCCTTGCGGCCGCCGCCATCATCCTCATCAGCTTCGGCTTCAACAATTTGAACCGGTGGGGGCTGGGTCTGGCCCGTCCGGGCGCGCCGTTCGACCTTCTGGGGCTGTCGCCGGCACCAGTGATGATCGTGCTCGGCATCGTGCTGGGCCAGGCGTTCCTGATGTGGACGCACCGGCGGCAGGCGGCCGGCAAGACGCCGCTGCTGGCGCTGGAGGTGATCGATTCGCCCAAGGAGCGGGCGGCCGTCTATGCGATGTTCACCATCGTCGCCCTGGAGGCGGCGCTCAACTTCACGGTGCCGCTCTATATCCAGATCGTTCAGGGGCGCACGCCGCTGGACACGGCGATCGCGATGATGCCGTTCAACCTGTCGGTCTTCTTCGCCGCCCTGCTGATCGTGCGCCTGTATGACCGGCTCCCTCCCCGCCAGATCGGGAGGCTCGCCTTCGCCATGTCCGCCGTGGCCCTTGTCTGGCTGGCGATGGTCGTCCGCAACGACTGGAGCACCTTCCCCGTGCTGGTCGGCCTAGTGCTGTTCGGCATCGGCCAGGGCTCGCTCGTGACCCTGCTGTTCAACGTCCTGGTCACCGCCTCACCCAAGGAGCTGGCCGGCGACGTCGGTTCGCTGCGCGGCACGACCAATAACCTGGCCGCGGCCGTCGGTACCGCGGTCGCGGGTGCGCTGGTGGTCGGGCTGCTGAGTGCTGGCGTGATGCGCAGCCTCGTGGACAACCCGATCATCCCGGTGGAGCTGAAGGAGGAGGTCGATCTCGACAACGTCAACTTCGTGAGCAACGACCGGCTGCTGGAGGTCATGCGGCAGACCAGCGCCACGCCGGAGCAGGTCGAGGAGGCCGTGCGCATCAACACCGAGGCCCGGCTGCGCGCGCTCAAGATCGGCCTGCTGATCATGGCCGGCTTCGCCCTGCTGGCCTTGATCCCGGCGGGACAGCTGCCCGACTACCGGCCGGGCGAGATCCCCCCTCAGCCGAAGCGGCAGGATAGCTGAACCCGATCGAGCTGCCCGGCATGCGGTGGCCGGGCGCTCCCTGACCAGGAGGGGAGCGGGCAGGATCGCGGCCGATCTCGTCTTGCAGTGCATCGCAGCCGATGCATTCGCCAGCCGTTTGATCATCGTACGGGATCGAGGACCACCGCTGCGAGCCGCAGCATCCGGGCGCTTTCATCCGCGACGAGATCCTGGCCGATCTGGAACCGACCCACGGGCTGCCGTTCGCGGTCACGTCGATCCAGACATAGGCAGTGCCGCTGTACACATTCTCGGTGCCGCGCTTCCGGCGCCGCCCGACCCGTGGGCGGCGGAGCTCGTCCGGCTGCTGGCCCTGGACGGTAGCCCGCCCGGGGTGCGCTCCTTGAACCTGCTCCGCTCTGCCCTGGCACGGCCACGCCAGCATCCGGCCTATGGTGATACGGTCGAGGCGGCAATGCTAGCAGCCCTCTACACGGCCGGCATCGTGCGCAGCCACCCGTTTGTGGACGGCAACAAGCGGACAGGCTTCCTGATCGGCGTGCTGTTCCTGGAGCTGAACGGCTGGACCTTCACCGCGGACGAGGCCGAGGCTACGCAGTCGGTGCTGGCGCTGGCGGCGGGGCAGATGGACGAGCATGCCTATGCCGCTTTCCTGACGGTCAATATGAGATAGCTATTCCTACAGATAGGGTGGCTTCCATGCTTGGAGGATCTTCATCCATTTGAGGATATAGGGGGTTGCGCTCTCCAAGCGCAGAAAATTTCTCTAACTCCGTTACTTAATTTCGCAATCATGCGCATCCGGGTGGGCCTGCGGTCTTTCCCGCGAAAGTTCCAGAGATTTACCCTCCCCTCCCCCATGCGCCGGGTATGGCAAGCACACCAGCCGACGCACAAGCATTGACATGTCACGACCTGCTCGCCGCGCCGTCGGCCAATCCGGTGGTGCCTCTGCTGCACCCGCCTTGCGCTTACACGTGCCTTTGCCACCGCTGATGCTTACGCGCACGAAGCTGCTGGCGCCGTCGCTGCTGGTCATGGCATGGCTGTCTCCCCAGGACGGGATGCTGCCACCCTCCAACCGGACAGACTTGTCGTACGCCGGCGGTACCAGGCCGCCCGGTTGGTCCCTTCGGCGGCCCATGGCCGGATCCGTACCAGCGCTGAGCCGCTTTTCGGCACGCAGCCTCCTTCCCTGTGCCCGTGCCGAGCTGAAGACGGTGTGGGCTGGCTACAGGAGATCGTCCATGAGCAGCAATAGGCGCGGGCGCTCGCTTGCGGAGGTCATGTCGCCCATCGACGACGAGCTGCCGGCGAGGCAGGGGGGCGCCGCTGGATCTGCCAGGGAAGAGCCGCACGGGAATGCGGTGCCAGTGGTGCCGGTCAACATCTTGGTTGCGCCGGAGGATCGGCGCCGGCTGCGCCAGCTCAGCCTCGACACTAACCTCAGCCTGCAGAAGCTCGGGCACGAGGCCTGGAATCTTCTGCTCGAAAAGCGCGGCTTGCCGCCTTTGAAGCCGGTCAGCGCGAATGTGCCGAGCGGGCGCACCGTCGGACGGGCCAGATCGTCAGGCTCATAGGTTCATAGGTGTAGAGCACCATAGATGAATAGTTTCTTAGCTTCATACGTCCTCAGATCAGTAACCGTATGGGGAGCCGGCCGACAGGAGCCGGCCAGGTGCGGATGCCCGACCCCTCGCTGCCAGGGGATGTGGACTCTGGCGACCAGGAACGACGACAGACCAGGAAGGCAACAACCGGACCAGGGTGTGGACTCTGCCGACCTCGCACCGGTACCCGCTTTTGTTGTCCACCGCACCATTTCGGCCACGCCTGCCTTTCCACCGGGATCTCGTGGACTTTGCCGACCCGATCGTGGACTCTGCCGGGCGATCAAATAGAAGAATCCAAATAACCTCAAATAGCTCTGGTCGGCAAAGTCCACATCGACAAGCGCGTGTTGCTGGCCCAGCCTGGGCAAGGCTCGTTCAAGAGGTACGGCATGGGGACGTTGCATGACCTGCTGGAGGCAAAGGGCAAGCAGGCCGTGCGTGAACTCGTAGAGGGCAGGCGTGGTGCCCGTGTGGTCGAAGCTGCCGCCAGCTGGGCGACCGACGAGGACATCGGCACCGGCACATGTACTCGGGCTGGTGCCAGACCGCCCTCCCGCACAAGCCAGCTCAAGAAACACGCCGTGCCGCTTCATGAAACGGCCATCAAGCACATCCGCAACTCTTCGATGGCACTCGACGTATACTGCTGGCTCGCCTACCGGCTCCACGCACTTACTGCAGCAAAACCTGTTTCCTGGGCTGCCTTGGCCGGACAGTTCGGTGCCGGCATCAAATTGCGCAAGCACTTCAAGCCCGCTTTCCTCGAAAGTCTTGCGTTTGCCCTGGCGGTCTATCGTGATGCCAGGGTCGAGGTAACCGAGACAGACCTGCTGCTGCACCCTTCGCAGCCGCCGGTCCGCAAGCTCTTGAGGCAAGGATAGGGGTGGTCGCCAAAGTCCACACCCTTTGCAACAACGCTCCTGGACCTGCCTCGAGCCTCGATCGGGAAGGATGGCGGGTCACCCCGACCAGCACGCGCTGGCGAACAATCGCCCTTCCGGTGGCCCGCCACCTGCTTGATATCGGCCTTCCCGGCGAAGCAGATCCTGGCCAGGTGCAGGGAGGGCCGGGTCGCCCGGCATTGGCTATCCATCCGGACGAGGCCGTGGGCTGCTCTCCCGGCTCAGGGCAGGGATGACGTAGGCCAGGCATTCGTAGCTGCGATCGGTCATGCGCAGCATATCCTCACCCAGGAGTTCGTCAGGATAGAGGGTGTGCGAGCTGGCCCATCAGCTCATCAGCCGGTGGCAGTCGAGGAAGGGGATCCCGGCCTCGCGCGCCCCTGTTCTCCATCTTTGTCGCCCAGGCCCAGTGCAAGGGCCTCCAATCTGGAAAGGGTGATGACAGACCTGGCGGCAGCCATAGGCCGGGGCAGAGGAGGGGACGAGCCCGCCACTGAACGGGGAGCAGGTCGCCAGCCCCACCCTGCAGACCTTCAAGGTGCCGTGCTCCCGCCTCATCGAAATCCTCAGGCGGGCGGCCGGACGATGCCGGCCAAGCCCTCACGACTGCGATGACCTTCGGTCGAGGTGGAAGGGCAACATACCGGCCAGCCATGCCCGGCAAACGAAGGCTCGAGCGAGCCGAGCCATCGCTATCAGAACGGTGCTGAGCTTCTCCTCCGTTACACGCAGCCGTAGGGCCTGCCCCGCCGCCACGTCATCTCATGCGTTAGCTCCGCTAATCCCCAAGACCCTGCACCGCCGCCATGCCCACGGCCGTCGTGATTAGAGCAAGCCCGAGCGGTGCCGCCAGCTTGCGGCCCCACCGGCTGTTCTTCTCAAGCGCCATCACCGCACCCAGCGCCAGCATCCAGCCGATACTGCCCGTGCCAACCGTGAACATCAGCAGCATGAGAAGCCAGCAGCAGCCGACGCAGTGGGCGCCGTGCGCCAAGCCGAGCCGGATGCTGTCCGAAACCGGCCGGCGGCCGCTCCAACGGGTGGCGATAAAGCTCAAAGGTGAGCGGCAGGCGTCCAGGCAGCGGTACTTGAGCGGGGAGAACTGGAAGAGGCCTGCCAGGAGGAAGACGAGCGCGCTGATCAGCCAACCATTGAAGCTGAGCCACACCGATTGCTGCACGAACACAAGCAGAATGAGGCCCGCGGAATGCGCCGCAACACCGACGCCGAGCCAGACCACCAGATAGCTGACCAGCAGCAGGCAGAGGAGTGATGCAGCGTGCGGCTGCCGCATGGTGAGGCGGCGAAACACGGTGACGAACGGCAAGGTGGTCGGCAGCATCATGGCTGCGGTCATCAGCGTCCAGCCTCCAAGATAGAGGAACGCTGGCATCACCACCTCACCAGCCGGCAGGGCCGCACAGAGACCCGCGGCAATACCGAGTCTGGTCCAGTCGTGGTCAAGGTAGCGGGCGTAGGGCGACATGTCCCAGACTGCGAGCGCCAGCCACGCCAGGAGCATGGTGCCGACAAACAGGGGCACGAATAGCCGGTCGTGCGGCGTCAATGCGGGACGCGTGAAGGCCGGCGGAACCACTCCTCCTCTCCCTGCAGCCCGGACGCTCAGCTCTGCAGCTCGAAATAGCCCTGGATCGCGTTGTGGCCGGCAAGGTCGAGGTCGATGCCGAGTTCCGGCTGTACCATGCGAAAGCGCGATGCCTTGGCCACATAGGCCGGCGAGCCCGGAATGGTGGAGAAGATGCTCTCGACCAGCCGCGTCGGCTCTCCGCCAGGCCCACGATAGGGCTCCATCGTGGCTTCAACAGCACCGCCGATCCGGAATGTTCCCTGGCCCTTCTCCACGGTGAAGGTGATGGGTGCACGACGCGCCGCCACCTCCTCACCGACCAGTTGCGCGAGCTGGGCCACCGGTCCGCCGAGCTCGCCCCGGAACACCTTGAGCAACGCCTCCTCCTGGGCAGGGCTGGCCCGGTCGTCGACGTAGCGGATGATGCGCCACTGCCCGGCCAGGACGTTGCCCGGGATGAACACCGCCGTGGCGAAGACCAGGCCCGAGACGTCGAGGCCATCGATCTCGCCGCGCTCGATCCGATAGGCGAGCGATGACTGACAGGTGCCGTTATCCGGATTCTCGCCGATCCAGCAGGGGCAGAGCGTGTTGCAATCACAGACTTCGAGCAGATCACCTACCAGATGATAGCCCATCGTCGCCTCCCCGAGCCTTTCTGACACGGTTAAGCCTGAATCTATACACCCGCTGCGCCCTTTTCTTCCAGCTCCGTCACGACGGCCCAGGCTTGCTGAAGCTCTGGCGTGATGGCCTCCTGATCAACTCCTCTGAGGCACGCGGCGAGGAGCTTGCGTGCTTCAGTGCTGTGCTCCTGGTCCGGATCCAGCCGGGCAAGCCGAAGCCTGCCGCGTAGGACAAGCGAGGCAGCACCCTGCGCGTGCGCAATCTCGACTGCCTGACCGTAGCAGGCCGCCGCCATCTCCTGATTGTCTGGTGCCACGGCCAGCCCTACGTCGCCTTTCAGCAGCCAGAGGTTGGCGTCGTTCCACCTTTCCTCGTTACGCTCCGCGGCGGCGAATGCGTCCTCAAGGACAAGGACCGCTGCATCCGGCTGCGCGGCCCGGAGATGGAGTTCCGCCAGGAGGCCCAGATAGTAGGGCAACCTCAGCTCCGCGCCTGTGGCTTGGATGCTGGCCAAGCCTGCCTCGATGCGGCGGATGCCTTCCGCCGCGGCCCTGGTTCCGTCCGCCGCCGAAGCCCAGCCTGCCAGAATATCCGACCACGCTCGGTAATAGGTGAAGCCGTGCTCGCCCGCGACCGCCAACGTCGCCCCCGCCAGCTCGTGGACGCGGGCCGGCTCTCCCCGGAACTGGCGCAGCATGGTTTCATAGGCGAGCGCCAGAGCAAGGCTGAACGGTTGTCCCAGCTGGCGGGCAAGTTCGATTGCCCGGTGCGCCCCATCGAGGGCGCGCCTGTGGTTGCCGAGGTGCCAGTCGCAATGGGCGGCATAGGCCCGGTTGAAGACAGCAACGCTTACGCCCAGCGACGTGGCGTTCATGAGCTCACCCGTGTCTTTGAGCTGGACCATTGCCGCCTTGAGGCTGTCGCGCGCGTCGCAGAAGCGTCCGAGGTGGAAGAGAGTGTAGCCCTTCGCGTTGTATGCATCGGCCCGGATGACCGGACCTGCTTCCTGCCGGACCAATTCAAGGAGTTCAGCGGCCAGCTCCTGGGCGCGCCGCAGCCGCGCGCGCACGTGAAACACTGAGCACAGGCCACGCAGCGCGGTGGCCACATGCGGTCGGTCGCCAAGCTCGCGACCAAGCTGGCGGGCCCGCTCGTGCGCAAGCTCCACTTCCGGCGCCGCCCATCCCTTGATCGCAGTCAGGGCAGACGCGAGTGCGGCTTGCAGTTCCAGTTCCTGCCGTGCGTGCTCCTCCGTGGCCGGCAGCGTCGCCAGGACTGCGAGCCCGCGGGTAAGATGATTGATGGCCTCTTTATGCGCCGACTGACCGGCAGAACGCTGGCCGGCCCGAAGCCAGTACTCCACCGCTTTCTCGTTGATGCCAGCCTCGGTCAGGTGGTGCGCAAGCGTTTCAGGCTCGGTCTCGGCAACATCGCTCTGCCGCTCGAGCGCGTCCGCGATCCTGCCGTGCAGCTGCTGGCGCCGTGACCGTAGCAGCGATTCGTAGGCCGCGTCGCGGACAAGGGCGTGCTTGAAGCTGTAGGTGGCCTTGGGCGGGGTCCCATGCCGAAACACGAGCTCAGCCCGGACCAGCTGCTCGAGGGCATCGTGGAGGTGCCGTGCGCTAAGATCGACGACCGCAGCCAGGAGCTCATGGCCGAAGTCCCGGCCAATGCATGCCGCCGTCTGCGCAACCTGCTTGACCGACAATAGCCGGTCGAGGCGAGCCATTAGCGAGTCACTGAGTGATGCCGGAATGGCGAGCGACGGCAACGGGCTCGTCAGGGTGAGGGCGTTCCCCGTCTCCGTCAGTAGCCCGGCCTCGAGCACCGTCTTGGTGAGCTCCTCGGTGAACAGCGGCATGCCCTCGGTCCGGGCCAGGATCGCATTCACCACTTCCGCTGGCAGGTGACGCCCGCCCGCGACGTGGGTGACCAGTATCTCTGCCTGATCGCGCCCGAGACGGTTCAGGGTCAGCCATGTGACGTGCGGGAAGCTTGCCCAAGGCGGCTCCAGCTCAGGGCGGAAGGTGACCACCAACAGGACCCTGAGCCGGCGGATGCGGTCGACAACCAGGTCGAACAGCTCCCTGGTCGTGGGATCGAGCCAGTGCGCGTCCTCGAGGATCAGAAGCACTGGCCGCCGCTCTGCCAGGCCCTCGAGCTGGGCCATCAGCGCGGCAAGAGTACGGGCCTTCCTCTCCTGCGGCGTCAGGGTGAGAGTTGGGAGCACACCGTCGCTCGGCACACCCAGGAGATCGGCCAAGAGTATCACCATCTCCTCCGTCGCCTCGACGGCTTCGGCCAGCAGGGCGCGGAGCTTAGCGACCTTTTCTGCCGGCCTGTCATCGCGGCTGAACTGGGCTGCCCGTTCGAGCTGCCGCGCGGCTGGCCACAAGGCGCTGTTCGTGTGATGGGGCGAGCAAGCATAGCTGATCCGGGTGCGGTCCTCGGTCCGCAGCCGCTCCCGCAGCGCCAG
>NZ_WUJP01001016.1 GCF_009806515.1 Geminicoccus flavidas
GACGAGGCGGGACTTGCCGATGCCGGGCTCGCCGCCGAGCAGTACCACCTGACCTTTGCCAGCAGCCGCCAGCCGCCAGCGCTCGAGCAGCAGGGCCAGCTCCTGCTCGCGACCGATCAGAGGACCTGGTGCGGCACCATGCATGGCCTCGAAGCGGCTCTCGGCACTGCCTTCTCCCAGGACCCGGTAAGCATGCACCGCATCATCGAAGCCGCGGAGCACCGGGTCCGGCAGCTGTTCGACCACGAATAGATCGCCCAGTAGCCGCTGCGTCGCCTCACCGATCACGACGGTGCCGGGCTCGGCCACCTGCTGGAGCCGGGCGGCAAGATTGGGGGTCTGGCCAACGACCGCTTCCTCCTGGGCCGCTCCCTCGCCGACTAGATCGCCTACGACCACCACGCCCGTCGCGATCCCGATGCGTGTGGCCAGGGGCTCATCTGCCGGCGTTGCCACGCGTCCCAGCGCCTGGACCACCCCGAGCGCAGCGCGGACTGCTCGCTCGGCCGCGTCTTCCTGAGCCTGGGGCCAGCCGAAATAGGCAAGCACACCATCGCCCATGAACTTCGCGACATGTCCCCCGAAGCGGTGGATCTCGCCGGCAACGACGTTCTGGTAGGCGCGGATGACCTCGCGCATGTCCTCGGGATCGAGACGGCGGCTGAGCACCGTGGAGCCGACCAGGTCGACGAACGCCACGGTGAGCTGGCGCCGCTCGGCCGGGGACTCGCTCGGCCGCTCCGGCCTGTCAGCATGAGACGCAGGCACCTGCAGGTCGTGCGGCATCTCCCGCAACGGCCCAGCCGCCTGAAGCAGCTTGCGCCGGTGACCGACCGCGGTGATGCCCATGTCCCTGAGGTCGTCGAGCGTGAGGTGCGGCAGGACCTCCAGGTCGACGCCATGCTCCCGGAACATCTGCTCATACTGCCCCAAGCCCAGCCCGCGCAGCCAGGCCCCGATGTCCACCCCGATCCCTCCGCTCCGACGCGCCCGCACTCCTGGCCAGACTATACCACGTCGCGGTGGTATCGACCCGACCGGTTGGCTCATTGGCGCTGTGGAGGCGTGCCTCGATGCTGCCCAGCATGTCGCTGGTTTGAGGCGATCTGGACGAAGGCGAGGTAGTGGGCGGCGAGTTTGTCGTATCTCGTCGCCACCCGGCGGAA
>NZ_WUJP01001017.1 GCF_009806515.1 Geminicoccus flavidas
GGCGCCATCCTCCTGATCCTGCCCCTGCCGTTTCTGTCGCGCTGGCTGGATATCCTGCCGCTCGGCGGTGTTGTGGCCCGGGGACTGGGCGTCCCGCTGCGGCTGTGCCGGCTCCTGCTGGCCGTGCTGGCAGCCCTCATGACGGCACTTGCCGCCTCGATCGTCGGCCCGCTGGGCCTGGTCGGCCTGGTCGGCCCGCATCTTGCCCGCCTGCTCGGCTTCGGCCGCGGTCTCCAGCAGCTCCTGGCTGCGGTCCTGATCGGAGTGGCACTGATGCTACTGGCCGACTGGCTCGGCCACACCGTCATCTTTCCCTATCAGATCCCGGTCGGCCTGTTCGTGGCGCTGATCGGCGGTCCCTACCTGATCTGGCTCCTGCTGCAAGGAGAAGCGCGCCGTGGCTGAATCGTCCGACCTTGCCGCCGAAGCGGTCGTGCCGCTGGCAGCACCCCATGCGGTGCTCGCCAGGCTGGCGCGCCGTTTGGCCGAGCACGCGACGGTCACCGAGACTGTGGTGGGAGCGCTGATCGAAAGCAAATTCGGTACGGCTAGGCTGACCGCATCGGCTACCTGCCTTCGCATGCGTGCGGAGGGGCATAGCGACACCGCCCTCTCAGTCATGAAGATGGTGCTGGCTGAGCACCTGGTCGAGCTCGCCGATGATGCTGTGCCGGACTTCACCTGGACCGGCCACGACGCCAGCCGGCATGACCTGCCCTATTTCCGTGCGATGATCGTGGCGGGTGCGGAGCAGGTCACGCCGCACATGCGCCGTCTGTTCCTCCAGGGCGATCTGTACGGCCTGGACCAGGATGGCCTGCACGTCCGCCTACTGATCCCCCCCAAGGGCCGCCGGCCGGTCTGGCCCCATGCGCGCGCCGACGGCCGGATCGTCTGGCCAAGCGGCGCAGACCGGCTCGCGGCACGGGTTTATACGATCCGTGGCATCGAGCGGGCAAAGCGCCAGATCGCTGTGGATTTCGTGCTGCATCCGGAGAGCTCAGGCCCAGGCTGCCGCTTCGCCCAGACTGCCCAGCGGGGCGACCCGGTGGGCGTGATGGGGCCAGGCGGCGGCATGCCGGATGCCGTGGCCGGCCGTTACCTGTTCCTTGGCGACGAGACCGCGCTGCCAGCGATCGCCCGGATGGTCGAGGCACTGCCCGCCAGCGCCCATGCGACCATCCGCATCGAGGTGGGGGATCCGGACGAGGAGCAACCGATCGCCTCGGCCGCCGTGCTCGACCTGGTCTGGCTGCACCGCAACGGTCGCCCACCGGGCACCACGTCTCTTTTGGAAGACGCAGCGGCAGTGCTGGATGGCTCCGCCTGGGGGACTGGCCTCCAGGTCTTCGCCGGCTGCGAACATTCCCAGGCTCGCGCGCTCCGCCAGCACTTCGCTGCGCGCGGGCTGGATCGCAAGGCCTTGAACATCGCCGGCTACTGGCGACAGAGCGGCCAAGCGGAAGACATCTAGCTGTCTGAGCGAGGGTGAGACCTGGATCGTGCCCTGTTGCGCAGACAACGGCGCCGGTTTTCCATCCCAGTCGCGTCCGGTCGAGGAGTACGCCGCGCCGCTGGGCCATGCCCAGTCGCCCCCGTAGGCCCGGGCGCAGATCAGGGCCCGGCAGGCTCCCGTGCCGAAGCTGCCACGGCGATCGCGCGGCGAAGAAATAGCTCGCCCCGTGGTCGATCGACATGCGCAGTTCTCCCTCGTCGGCCTTGAGCAGCAGCTTGGCACCACGTGAGCCCGTCAGGAGCAGGCGGACGAGCACCACCAGTGTCGACCAGTACCGGTCCTGCAACTGGAGGAGATAGCCGTTCACTGGGCTGGAGCGGAGCTCTACCGAAGAACTCTTGCACCAGCTCCGCAGCAACATCCGAGGTGATGGCTGGAAACAGTTCGGCCGGCATACGCAGATAGCCATCCGGCACCAGGGTGACGTAGATGGAGCGACGTGCTGCTGTGTGCCTGCCGCCAAAAGAACATCCTTTTGAGCGACCTAACGGGCGTGATCCTTATCTCGTGCCTATCTCGGATGCAGAAACTTCCACCACGAAAGCTTAAGCTGCGTTTGCTGATACTCCGACTAGGTGGATGGTCCTTGTCTGACCTCAGCGGCCTCCGGCCAGTACAGGAGCGCCGCCTTTCCCGCCTCGCTCAGCGCATACACGCCCCGCTCGACCCGCACGAACCAGCCATAGACGTTGTGGCGCAGGATCGAGAGCGCATCCGGGACGACTGGCTTTAGGTCCCGCGGCCGCTTCGGCTCGTCGGCCAACGCCGCCGCACAGGCCAAAGCGCGTTGCCGATAAGCGGTCATGATCGGCTGGCGCGACCCGCCGCCGATCACCGGATCGCCCAGACGGCGCCGATGCTCCTCGACCAGTTGGGAGCGGCGCTTGGGATCCTTGCGCGGCAGCGAGGCTGTCGGGCTCACCAGGAGCTGGACCTCGCCATCCGCTGCGACACCGAGCAGGCCAAAGCCCAAGCGTCGGCACAAATGGCGAAAGCGCGAATCGCTCTCCCGCCCCTTGCCGCGGGCAGACAGCCGCGCGGCCAGCCAGATCTCATCCGCGGCAGCCGCACGGTCGACCCCCTGCAGGACGAGCTCGAGATTGAAGCTCTGCTTCAGCTCACCGATCACCATGATCGGCAGATCCTCCCCTTTGAGCGCCACCAGATCGCACCCGCCGATCTCGCCTTTGACGGTGTAGCCGAGCCCTTCCAGGAAGCGTTTGACCGGCAGGTAGAGCAAGGTCTCCAAAGCTGAGGCTCCCGTTGATCAGGCCGGTCGCTCACCGCCCTTGCGCGCCAACAGCTTCGCGCCGTCCGGCCGCAGCTGCCCAGTAGGATCGACATGGCGGTAGAGGATCTGACGGGTGATGCCGAGCTCCGTCACAGCTCAACCAGTTTGGTGTCCCATGAACGCCTGCGCCAGCTTGGGCTTGGCCGGGGTCATCTTGAACGGCCGGCCGCCCTGGCGCCCGCTCGCCCACCACCACCTTGAGCCCGATGGCGCGCTGGGTGGCGGACGCACCGCACAGGATCGTGGGCTTCCAGAACCCGCAGATTGACCGGATGCTCAGCTATCGCGATGCTGGGCCGACCTATCCGATCGAGCTGATCGATTCCTTCGCCACGATCACCTTCGTCGAGGACCACGGCCGCGACGACGAGACGGTGATCGCGTGCGGACCCGAGGAACTGCCGCCCGGCTATGCGGCGCGACGCAACTGAGACGCTGCGTGCATGACTTGTCCGACGTGCTTGAGCTGTTAGGTGGCGACCTCCAGGAACAGGCTCATCATGCGGGGGCGACGTCGGCTAGGACAATGATCTGGTCGGTACCTGGGCGGCAGGCAGCGAACAGCTAGGGCCCCTTAGCTCCTGAAATCTGTCCCCATCCGCTATGTGGTGGGTGGCAGATCGGGTGGAGTTGATGACTTATGTGCTGACGGATCAACACTGCTGCGCCAACACGGGGTCGAGGGGCTGGAGGCCGCGAGCTGCAGGCTGGGCGAACGGTGGTAGAGATGCAGGCGGCGCTTAGAGTACCTGAGACCGAGAGCTAGACCAGCCAGCTACCGAGGCAACACGAGGGCACTGGTCCCTGTCGTAGGCCATCGGCTTCCTAGGGAGGCTCGAAGCTGGCTGTGTGCCTGACATCGGTGCGGATCGACCTTATTGTTACAGCCAGCATGGCCAGCCAACCGCATTCCCACGACCAAGATCATCAGCACTGCGTCGCCGATGTGCCGGCCAGGGCCGACCGGCCTGAATGCCTTCATCGGCTGCCCGCACCCCAACAAGCTGCACAGCAGCGCCATTCGCCAGTGCCACAGCTGCGGCGAGGTGGTCGAACTGGTAACCAACCAGCTGGGCGGCCTGTGCCGCGCTTGTGCGCTATGAGGGAGAGCGGCGGAAACTCAGGCATAAGAGCGTTAGCCCTGGCGCTTCCCTTCTTCCTAGCATGTACTCCGGCGCAGGCTCACCCGCATGTCTGGATCACTGCAGAGATTACCTTCGCCGCCTCGGAGGGCCAGTTGCGTGAGATCCGACATGTCTGGCGCTTCGACGAGCTGTTCAGTGAGTTCCTGACCACCGAATTCGATGGCGACGGGGATGGCCGCTTCTCGACGGAGGAGACGACTCGATTGGCAGATGAGGCTTTCTCCTTGCTAGCAGAGACCGACTATCTGAGTGACCTACGGGTGGGGGAGCGGCGTATCCCACTGCAGACGGCTACCGGCCTTGTCGCCACCATTAATCCGGATAGCCATTTCGTCACTTATCACTTCACGCTGCCGCTGCTCGAGCCGGTGTCACTCGCGGATGGTATCCGTCTGGCGCTCTACGAGGAGACCTTCTACGTCGACATCGGGTTGGCCGGGCCAGAGGCAGTCGACTTTGACGGAACCTCCGCCTGTAGTGCCGAAGTCGGCGTCGACTCGGATTTCGAACTGCTGGGCGGCCTGTTTCATCCTCCGGTGATCCGGCTGACATGCGTCTCGTCCTGACCGCGGCTTGTCTGGTCCTGGCGATTGGCGGCACCGTCCTGCTCTGGCAATCGCTGGGGCCGACGCTGGTGTCGACTTGGCTCACATTCCAGCGCGACGTGAACGGTCAAGTCGCGGCCGGCATGCGCGACCTGAAGGAGGGTGACTCGCTGCTGCCTCTGGTGGGCGGCATTGGGCTGGCGTTCCTCTACGGTGCGATACACGCGATTGGGCCGGGTCACGGCAAGCTGGTGATCACCAGCTACTTCGCCACCCGCAATGCCCGTCCCTGGTATGGCTTTCTGATGGCAGCTCGAATCGGCACCATGCATGTCGTCTCGGCGGTCGTGGTGGTGGGTTTTGCTGACTTCCTGCTGCGCCGCACCTTTAGTGGTGTTCCAACCGAACTGCCGGCAATTCGGATCATCGCCTACGCGATCCTGACCGTGACCGGCCTATGGATGCTAACTCAGGCGTTCCGCCGCCTGCGCCCCCCTGCGGTACCATTGCCGGCTAAACCCGGAAGTGCGCTGGTCCGAGCCCATCTGGCCGGACCGACTGGCGTCCCGCCGCCGGCCATGCCTGGAAGCCAGCGCGAGAACGGTCTGCTGGCCGTGGCAGTGGGCCTGGTACCATGTACCGGCTCAATCCTGATCCTGAGCTTCGCGCTTGCGAACGATGTGTTGTGGACCGGCTACCTGCTGGTAGCGGCGATCGCGCTCGGCATGACGCTCACCATGACCATGCTGGGTCTGGGAGCCATTGGTCTGAACCGGCTGCTGGTCTGGCGCTCCGGGCGAAGCGGGCGGGCCGAGCAGGCACTGGATCTGGCAGGCGCCGTCCTCGTCACCGGCTTTGGCCTCATCCTACTTGGCGGGGCCGCCCTGTCATGACCAAGCATCCCGGATGATCGTAGGCATCATTAGGCGGCCGGCGTAATCTACAGTGTTCGCCTAACTGTGTAGACCTGTAGCACGACTTCCCTGAATGGCCGACATTTACCACACCCTGCTCTATCGTTGCCTAGTGTCGGCCGGGCTCTGCCGCTCAACTCGCCAGCATTGCGACTGACTTCATGCATGTGGAGGCCAAGGCAAGCATCCCCATGGCCCGCCCGAACAGCTGAGCCTGAATAGACTTGACCCGCTCGATCACCGCGCCGGTGGTGACCCTGGCGACAGCCGCTTACCTACCTGAACGTTGTTCCGGCCGGGCCGCTGAGGATGTCAGCACGGACGCTGGCCGACGCTTCCGAGACGAGGCTGCGTCGCCTGTACGTGACGCAGGATCCCAAGGCCATTCCCTGCAACTCAGGTAGCACCGTCCGGTCAGGAGGAACCGGAACAGCTGGATAGACGGTGCCTGAGCCATAGCGTGGAAAGCTCATTGCGGCCTATGATATGCAACGTTATAACGTTGCTATACTGCACTGGCCGACTCTGCGGTTCCTCCTTCCATCGCAAGGTATGCAGCATGCTGCGCAAACTGGCGCCCGAACAACGGCTTCCCTCACGGCTGCCGGTAACCGTGCTCTCCGGCTTCCTGGGTGCAGGCAAAACGACGCTGCTCAACCACATCCTGCACAATCGCGAGGGCCGGCGCGTCGCGGCCATCGTCAACGACATGTCTGAGGTGAACGTCGACGTAGCACTGGTGCGTGAGAGCGGCGGCCTCTCCCGCACCGAGGAGAAGCTGGTCGAGATGACCAACGGCTGCATCTGCTGCACGCTGCGCGACGACCTGCTGAAGGAAGTGGCGCGTCTCGCCGCAGAAGGGCGGTTCGATTATCTGGTCATCGAAGGCACCGGCATCGCCGAGCCGCTGCCGGTCGCCGCCACGTTTGAGTTTCGCGACGAGAACGACCGCGCGCTTTCGGACGTGGCCCGGCTAGACACGATGGTGACCGTGGTCGATGCGGCGAACCTGCTGCGCGACTACGCCAGCAGCGACTTCCTGGCGGATCTGGGCGAGATCGCTGGTGAGGGCGACACCCGCAATCTGGTTGATCTGCTGGTCGATCAGATCGAGTTCGCTGATGTGATCGTCCTGAACAAGGTCTCCCTGGTTCCAAAGGACCAGCTTGCGCCGGTCCGTGCGGTGATCCGCGGGCTCAATCCCGACGCGCGCGTGATCGAGACCGACTTTGCCCGAGTGCCGCTGGACGAGGTGCTCAACACCGGCCGGTTCGACTTCGCCAGGGCGCATGAGCATCCCCTTTGGTACAAGGAGCTGAACGGCTTTGCCGATCATGTTCCCGAGACCGAAGAGTATGGCGTCTCAAGCTTCGTCTACCGCGCGCGCCGGCCGCTCCACCCGCACCGCTTCAGCGAGTTCCTGGCCACGACGTGGCCAGGCCTGATCCGGGCCAAGGGCTTGTTCTGGCTGGCGACACAACCCGCTTATGTCGGCGAGATGAGCCTGGCAGGTGCCATCTGTCGGACCGAGCCGCTGGGCATTTGGTGGGCGGCCGTGCCGCGCCGGCAGTGGCCGGACGATCCGACTTGGCGGAACCAGCTCCAGCAGCATTGGGCTCCCGGCTGGGGGGACCGCCGTCAGGAACTGGTCTTCATCGGCCAGGACCTGGACCGCGCCGCGATCGAAGCAGCCTTGGATAGCTGCCTGGTTGGCGAGGAGGATGCGTTTGGCTTCGATCCTGGCCAGTTCAAGCACCTGCCCGACCCATTTCCCAGCTGGCAGCGGGTGGCGGCGTGATGGTCCAGCCAGCCAGTAGAGAGGGCAGGATCGCAATACCTGCCTTGCACCGTGTCCTTCTCGACCTCCTGCGCGAGAATGAACGGCCGATCGGCGCGTACACGCTTGTACGGATGCTGTCGGAGAAGCTGAAGCGGGGCGTTTCCCCACCGACCCTCTATCAAGCCCTCAGCCGGCTGATACAACAAGGGCTGGTCGTGCGGGTGGAACGCAGGGACTGCTACATCGCCACCCGCCATCCAGGCATCGCCAGCACCCGCCTGTTTCTGATCTGCGGGCATTGTGATGCGGTCGAAGAGAAACTGGCGCCGCAGCTAGATGTGCAACTGGCCGAAGAGGCGCAGGCCTCCGGCTTCAAGATCGCCCGCAACGATGTTGAAGTCGAAGGTCCCTGCCGATGCTGCGCTGATCAGGTGGAACTGTCTGCCTCGCACCCGTCGCAGACGGAGACATGTTCGCCGCGCAGGCACCGGCGCCTGGCCTGCAGCAGCTAGTCCCTACCTGAACCGGCTCTCCGCGCAACACGGCCTGCAGGCCCCTGCCCATAACTCGGAGTCCTTGTCCCATGATGATACGCCGACATCTGCTCGGCTTGGCAGCGCTTGGCATCCTCGCTGCGGCAAGTAACCAAGCTTCAGCCACCGATCAGCACCTGAAGGTGGTAGCGAGCTTCTCGATCATTGCCGACTTCGCGAAGAATGTCGGCGGCGACCGGATCGGCATCACCTCGTTGGTTGGTCCGAACGGTGACGCCCATGTCTACGAACCGAAGCCGGCCGATGCCATCGCCGTTGGCGCCGCCGATGTGGTGCTGGTCAACGGTCTCCAGTTCGAAGGCTTCCTCCGACGCCTCGTGGAAGCGAGTGGCACGACAGCCGCTGTTGTCGAGCTGACGAAGGGCGTCGAACTGCTCCGCAACGCCGAGGAAGACCATCAGCACGATCATGACGACACCACCGGTGGTCATGAGCACGGGCATGAGGATGCCCACGGCCACCATCACCATGGTGAGTTCGATCCCCATGCCTGGCAGTCGGTGCCCAATGCCGAGATCTATGTGGCGAACATCGCCGATGCCTTCTGCGCTGCCGATGCGGCCGGCTGCGATGCCTACCGGGCCAACGCACAGGCCTATGGCGAGCAGCTCAAGGCATTAGACGTAGAGATCAGGGCCGCCATGGCGGAGCTTCCTGAGGACAAGCGCACGGTCATCACCTCGCACGATGCCTTTGGCTATTTCAAACACGAGTACGGGCTCACTTTTCTGGCGCCGGAAGGTGTCTCCACCGAATCCGAGGCTTCGGCAGCCGATGTCGCTGCACTGATCAGGCAGATCAAGGAAGACAAGGCGTCGGCCATCTTCATGGAGAACATTGCTAATTCCAAGCTGATCGAGCAGATCGCAAGAGAAACTGGCCTGACGATCGGTGGTGAACTTTACTCGGATGCGCTGTCTGATCATAGCGGCCCGGCTGCAACCTATATCGACATGATGCGGTACAACATGACGACCATCAAAGGCGCCAGCCTCGGAAGCTGAGCGCCGGGTGCGCGACTGCAGAGGCAAGTGCTGTGCCTTTCTCGACCGAAGCTCATCATACAACAACAAGTAGGAGACTACCGTGAAGGCTAGCTTGGTGTCCGCCACGACCATCGCGCTGTTCATGTCGCTATCGGCAAGCGTGACCCATGCAGAGGAGGTGAGTGCCTGGCGCCTCTTCGTCTCGGATCACGCGGATCCGAAGGTGACGGTGATCGATGCAGTCGACCAGCAGAAGCTCGACACGTTCCAGATCAAGGGGCCAGCTTCGCTCTATCGTACCGAAAGCGGCGAGACCGTGTTCGCCGTGCAGGGCGATGCCGGCGTGGTCTCAGCAATCTCGACGGGCATCAGCTTCCACGATCACGGAGATCATGGCGACATCGAGGTCGAGGATGCCAAGCTGCTCGATGTCGAGTTCGTTGGCGCCAAGCCCGCCCACTTCGTTGAGCTGCAGGGCAATGTCGCCCAATGGTTCGATGGAGAGGATGCGGCGCGGTTCTTCACCGAGCGAGCGATCCTGGACGGCAATGCCGAGGTCCGTACCGCCAATGTTGGCGCGCCGCACCATGGCGTCGCCGTGCCTTATCAGAACCATGCCGTTGTCTCGGTCCCGAACCCCGAGGATGCCTCCAAGCGGCCGATCGGAGCACGCATCGTAGACTTCAACGGTAACCAGGTCGGCGAGGACGCAGCCTGCCCTGGCCTTCATGGCTCTGCCGGCTCCGGCAGCCTCTATGCGCTCGCTTGCGACACGGGGCTTCTGCTCGTTACCCAGGAGAGCGGCGTTCCGCAGATCCGGCATCTTCCTTATTCGGCCTCCTTGCCGGAAGGCAGCTCCTCGACCCTTATCGGCGGCAAGGGGCTGCAGTACTTCATCGGCAATTACGGTCCTGATCGCATCGTGGTGGTCGATCCGTCGCAAGGCGATAGCGGCTTCAAGCTCGTGCAACTGCCCACCCGCCGGGTCCACTTCGTGGTTGATCCGATCCGGACACGGTTCGCCTATGTCGTCACGGAAGATGGGCAGCTGCACAAGGTCGACGTGCTCGACGGCAAGATCGTGCAGTCGCTGAGGCTGACCGATCCCTACTCCATGGACGGGCACTGGAGCGATCCGCGACCACGCCTCGCCGTTGCCGGCGATCAGGTGGTCGTCACCGATCCGCTGAATGGCAAACTGCACCTGGTGAACGCGGAAAGCTTCACTAAGGCAGATGAGATCGGGGTCGACGGCAAGCCGTTCAACATTGTCTCTGTTGGTGGTGCCGGAAAGGTACACGGACATGAGTAGGCGTTTCACTTAGGTGGCTGATGTACATCCGATAATAGCCTGTCATCCCTGAGAAGCCTTACTTTAAGACCTGTCTATTTCCCGACCGAGGCTCAATGAGCAGCAGATCATCGGCACTCTAAAACTGCACCAAGCAGGCACGAGCGCCGCTGATCTCTGCCGGAAGTACGGGATCAGCGAGCTGAGGTTCTACAATTGGTGCTCGAAGTACAGCAGCTCTTAGCCTCTTTAGCTCGGAAGGGCGGCAGGATCTCATCGGCCAGCAGATCGAAGTCCTATATTTCCCACACTAGAGTCAGCGCTTCCACCAGCCGATCCGCATGGCTGTTGCGGGTGCCGGTCAGGCGTAGAATCAGGCAGCGTCGGTGGCCAGACGATCCGCATTCGGGTGCTTGAGGCGTCGTAGAGTAGCGCTTGGCAGGTCCGCCAGCGTAACAGAGCAACACGGGGCAGAGCGTATTCAACAAAACAAGGGCCAAGCCACGACAGGTGCAGAGCACGAAGGAGGGAGGTGGCAGCCGGGTATCCTCCAGCGCGCCCAAATCTAGATCGAGTACATGCTGTGGATCGGCATCGGCATGAGATGTCTTGTAGTAGCTACCTCAGCAAGGTTCCTGCATGAGGCGTCACCCACGTTGCACATGGTCATTCTTGATCCTTCCAGGACTACTATAGATGAACCGGCCTTAACAAGACGAGCGCCTCGACGGGACAGGCCATCCCCGCGCTTATGATCAGGACCATCGACATTGCTTGCGCTCGCCGCCGCGATAGCAGCATGTTCTGGCACCCTCCTGCCAGGACCACTCCTGCATCATCACAGGGGAGTACGGCGCGGAACATGCCGCAGTTGACGCAAAAAGTAACCGGTTACATTCTCCGATAACAGATCAGGGGCGTCCTCTTCCCTGCGCCGTCAGCAGGAGTGTGGTCGCAGCCCGATGGAGGAGGCGCTTGATGAAGATCACGATCCTGGCGGCGAGCCTCGTTGCCCTGATGAGCGGCACGGCATTCGCCGAGACCTACAAGATCGGGCTGTCGAATGGCTGGGTGGGCAGCGAGTGGCGCACCCAGATGATCGAGGAGGCCCAGGCGGCCGCGCAGGCGTGGAAGGACAAGGGCGTCGACATCGAGCTGGTGATCCAGAGCTCGGACGTCGACGTGCAGGGCCAGATCGGCGCCGTGCGCAACTTCATGAACCAGGGCGTGAACGCCATCATCATCAACCCGAACAGCCCGACCGCCTTCGATCCGGTGTTCGCCCAGGCCAAGGAGTCGGGCATCCTGGTGGTTGCCACCGACGCCGAGGTCTCCTCGCCCGACGCCATCTATGTCGGCATCGACCAGACGGACTGGGCGCGCAAGTCGGCGCAGTGGCTGGCGGATGCGCTAGGCGGCAAGGGCAATGTCGTGACCATCAACGGCGTGGCCGGGCATCCCGCCAACGAGATGCGGGTCGCCGGCTACCGCGAGGTGTTCGAGAAGTACCCGGACATCAAGGTGCTGAACGAGGCCAACGCCAACTGGGACCAGGCGCAGGGCCAGCAGACCATGCAGAACCTGCTGGCGACCTATCCCGACATCAACGGCGTGTGGGTGCAGGACGGCATGGCGGCCGGTGCCTGGCGCGCGATCCAGGCGGCCGGCAAGACCGGCGACATCGCGGCCACCGGCGAGATCCGTAAGGACTTCCTGGACCTGTGGTCGGCTGAGAAGCTCAATTCCGGCGCCTCGGTCAATCCGCCGGGAGTCATGGCGAGTGCCTTGAACGTCACCGTGCTGCGCCTGCAGGGCAAGGAGTTCAAGGACGACATCTTCACCGGCCAGTACGACAACGCGATCTACCTGCCGATCCCGTTCGTTTCCAACGACAATCTGGCCGATACGCTGAAGGCGGCCGAGGGCAAGCCCGGCTACTGGTCGGTGACCTCGGTGCTCTCGCCGGACGAGGCGGCGCAGTTCTTCAAGTGATCCCGACCCTGGCGCGCGGTCCCTGGCAGCAGGGACCGCGCGGCTTGAAGGCCTCGCCATGCCCCCTGCCCTGAAAGCGCAAGGCATCACCAAGCGCTTCGATGCCGTGGTGGCCCTGTCGGACGGCGCCTTGACCGTGGAGCGGGGCGAGATCCATGCGCTGCTCGGCGCCAATGGCTGTGGCAAGAGCACGCTGTGCAAGATCATCGCCGGCACGGTGCTGCGCGACGGGGGCAGCGTCGAGGTCGACGGGGCGCCCCTGGAGCCGAAGCGGCCGGCCGACGCCGAAGCTGCCGGCATCGCCCTGTTCTACCAGGAACTCTCCCTGGTGCCGCAGCTCACGGTCGCGGAGAACATCTTCCTGGGCCACGAGCCGCGCACGCGCGCAGGCTTCATCGACCGGCGGACGCTGGAAGATGATGCCGGCCGGCTGCTCGGCCCGTTCAAGGTGGTCGCCGGCAGCGGGCTCGACCTGCACATGCCAGTGGCGCACCTGGCGCCCGACCAGCGCCAGATCGTGGAGATCCTGAAGGTCCTGGCCCGGCGGCCGAGGCTGATCATCTTCGACGAGGCGACGGCAGCGCTCGACCGGCGGCAGGTCGAGTTCTTCTTCCGCATGCTGCGCGAGCTCAAAGCGCAGAGCATCGCGATGATCTTCATCTCGCATCGGCTCGACGAGGTGTTCGAGATCTGCGATCGGATCACCGTCATGCGCAACGGCGCCACGGTGGCGACCTATCCGGCCGCCGAAACCGACGTGAACCGTGTGGTGCACGCCATGGTCGGCGCGATGACTGAGCATCTGCATCCGCCGCAGGTCGAGCGGCCGGCCAATGAGCAGCCGCGCCTAGTGGTCGACCGCGCTCGGGGCAGGCGGCTCCGGGACGTTTCGCTGACGCTCCGGCCGGGCGAGATCCTCGGTCTCGGCGGCTTGCAGGGCCAGGGACAGTCAGCACTCCTGCGCGGCCTGTTCGGCGCGGACTCGCTCGATTCGGGCAGGGTGAACCTCGATGGTGCATCGCTGAGGCTGCGCAAGCCAGCCGACGCCGTCCACCATGGCATCGCCTACGTCTCCGGCGATCGCGGGCGCGATGCAGCCCTACACGGGCGCTCGATCTTCGAGAACATCGCGGCTGCCAGCTTCATCCGAGAACGCCGGTTCCTGGTCTGGCCGAGTAGGCTGGCGGAGCGCTTCCGGCAGGCGGCAGCGGCGCTCAACACCAAGTATGTCGGTCTGGAGGCGCCGATCGGCTCACTCTCCGGCGGCAACCAGCAGAAGATCTTCATTGCCCGCTGGCTCGCGACCAGGCCCGCCGTGCTGCTGCTCGACGATCCCACCAAGGGGATCGACCTCGCGGCCAAGGCCGACTTCTTCGACCTAGTCCAGCACCTTGCCGCGGAAGGTACCAGCATCCTGTTTTACAGTTCGGAGGACGCAGAACTCCTGGGCCTCTGCAACCGGATCCTCGTGTTCAACGGGGGTACGATCGCCGCCGAGCTCTCGGGCAGCACCATGACCGCCCTCCACCTCACCCGTGCCGCCTACGGGGATGCGGCATGACCGGCATGTCGACGTTCCTGCGTGGCCACAGATGGCTCGTGACCCTGCTCGCCCTGCTCGTGCTGGTCGTGGTCAACGCGGTGCTGCAGCCCAACCTGTTCACCGGCACCGTGCTCAAGTCGAACCTGACAGTGTTCCTGCCGTTGGTGCTGGTCGCCATCGGCCAGACCTATGTGGTGCTGGCGGGTGATATCGACCTGTCGGTCGGGGCCATCATCGCGCTCGTGAACGTGGTGACGGTCACGGTGATCGCCGCCATTGGCAACGGCGTGGGTGCGGTGCTGCTCGGCCTTTTGGCTGGCGTGCTGACGGGGATGGCCTGCGGGCTGTTCAACGGCTTCCTCGTGGCGGTGATGCGCTTCCAGCCGATCGTCACGACGTTTGCGACCGGGATCATCTTCAGTGGGCTGGCGTTACGCGTGCTGCCGACGGCGGGCCTGCCGGTACCGACTCCCTACTGGCGGACCTATGCCGGCAGCCTGCTGGGTCTGCCGGTCACGCTCTGGATCCTCGCAGCGACTCTGTTGCTCGTGGCACTGCTATCCTGGCGGCCATTCCTGACCCATCTGGCAGCCGTGGGCGGCTCGCGTACCGGCGCCTTCCAGACGGGTCTGCCGGTGGCGCGCATCCGGATCCAGGGCTACGTCCTGGCTGGCCTGTTCTCGGCCTTTGCCAGCCTGTGCCTGACCGGCGAGACCGCCAGCGGCGATCCGCTGATGGGCCGGATGCTGGCCCTGTCCTCGATCTCTGCGGTGGTGCTGGGCGGCACCGCGCTCGCCGGCGGCTCGGGCAGCGCGTTGGGCTCGGTTCTGGGCGCCCTCGTGCTCGGCATGATCGGCAACGTGATCTTCTTCGCCGGCCTGCCGTTCGAGTACCAGACCCTCGTCCAGGGACTGATCACGCTCGCTGCCCTTGCAGGCGGCGTGCTGATGGCAGGACGCCAGAGGTGGTGATGGCTAGGATCAAGACCCTCCTCGCCGAGCCGCTGGTTCTGGCGTCGATCGCCATCCTGATTCTCCTGGCAGGAGGTGAGCTGCTTTCGCCGGGTTTCGCCCGCGGCGACCAGGTCACCCGGCTCCTGACCGTCTCCGCGATCCTCGGGATCGTCGCGGCCGGGCAGAGCCTCGTGGTGATTGGCGGGCGCGAGGGCATCGACCTATCCGTGGGCGTGCTGATCTCGCTCGGCGCGTTTACGGCCGGCAACGTGATGGACGGTGTCAACGGGGCCATCCTGCCCGCTGTCCTGGCCGCCGGCGGCGTGACCTTCGCGATCGGGATCGTGAACGGCCTGGGTGTTACCCTCTTGCGTATCCCCCCACTGGTAATGACGCTTGGCATGATGGGCGTCGTCCAGGGTGGTCTGGTCGTGCTTTCCCGCGGGGCGCCATCCGGCAATGCCGCGCCGATGCTCATGGGCTTCGTCAATCAGCCGCTGCTGCTGGGGTTTCCTGGCATCCTGTTCGTCTGGGCGCTGATCGCGTTTGTCATGTGGTTCCTGCTCCGGCGGACCAGCTTCGGCTACGCCGTCTACGCCATGGGCTCGAATGAGCGCGCCGCGGCCCTGACCGGGATGCCGACCAGCCTGCTCCGCACGATTCTCTACGGCCTGTCGGGCCTGTTTGCCGGGCTCACTGGGGTCTGCGTGATCGGCTACACCGGCAACAGCTTTATCAGCGTTGGCGACCAGTATGTGCTGCCCTCGATCATCGCGGTGGTGATCGGCGGGGTGTCGCTGGCCGGTGGGTCCGGCAACTACTTCGGCGTGGTGCTGGGGGCGATCGCCCTGACCCTCCTGCAAAGCGTGCTGACGACCCTGCAGCTCGAGTTCTGGGGACGGCAGATCATCTTCGGTGCCGTGCTGCTCGGCCTGATGCTGCTCTACGGCCGGCAGAAGCAGCTGCGGATCTAGCCGTGACGGTCTCCACCATCCGTAGCGTCGCAAAGTATGCCGGCGTGTCCATAGCCACGGTCTCGCGCGCCCTGGCGAGACCGAACGCGGTGCGACCCGGCACCCGCGAGAAGGTCCTGGCCGCGGTGGCGGCCTTAGACTTCGTGCCGAACGCACAGGCGGTACAGTTCCGCCGCCGTGCGACCCGTACGGTGATCTTGCTGGTCCGCGATATCTCCAACCCCTTCTATCTCGACATCTTCAAGGGCGTGGAGGAGATCGCGTTCGCGGCCGGCTATCGGGTCCTGATGGGTGATGCTCGCAACGAGGCCGCCAGGGTCGGGCATTATGTAGAGATGGTCCGGCGGCGCCAGGCGGATGGCCTGATCCTGATGACTGGTTGGCTGCCTTCCCCGCTGCCAAAGCCATCCGCCCTCCCCCCGATCGTCGTGGCACTCGAGTTCATCCCGGAGGCGGACCTGCCGACTGTCACCATCGACAATCAAGCTGCGGCAAAGCAGGCGGTCGATCATCTGGTCGGGCTCGGCCACCGCCGGATCGCGCACCTGACTGGTCCTACACCCGAGGTCATGAGCTTGGGGCGCCACGAAGGTTATCTTTCCGGCTTAGCCGCAGCGGGGATTGAGCCGGATCCGGACCTGATTGTGCGCGGCGACTTTCACCTCGCTTCAGGACGGGCGGGCGTGGTGGAGCTTCTTGCCCGCGGCGTCGACTTCACCGCCATCTTCGCCAGCAGCGACGCCATGGCGGTCGGCGCCATCAACGAGCTTCGGGCGCGTGGTCAGCGGGTGCCGGAAGACGTGTCGGTGGTCGGCTTCGACGACTCGATCTTTGCCGAGGCCTGCGACCCGCCGCTCACCACGGTCCGTCAGCACCGCCGCGAGATCGGCGGCCGGGCGATGGAGCTGATGATCGAGATCCTGTCGGGCCGCAAGCCGCAGCGGTCCAGCATCTGCGTTGATGTTGAACTGGTTCGCCGCGGCACGACCAAGCCCTCGCTTGCTCATCCGAGCGACGCACCGCTCCCAACCAAGGAAGCGCCATGAGCACGTTCGAGACACGGAAGATCCTGCGCGTAGGCTTCATCGGCGCAGGCTTCATCGCGCATTTCCATCTGAAGTCGCTGGTGGGCGTGCGCAACGTCGAGGTCACCGCGGTCTATAGCCCGACACCCGCCAAGCGGCAGGCGTTCGCCGACACGGTGGCTGAGTTGGGCCTCGGCAGCTGTACACCTCATGAGAATCTGCAGGCGCTGCTATTGTCCGACGAAGTCGACGCGGTCTGGATCCTGTCGCCCAACCACACGCGGCTCGCCACGATGCAGGTGATTGCGGAGACGGTACAAAGTGGCGCCTCCCGGGTGTTCGCGGTCGCCTGCGAGAAGCCGCTCGCGCGCACGCTGCGTGAGGCCAAGGAAATGCTCCGCCTCGTCGAGGAGGCTGGACTCAACCACGGCTATCTCGAGAACCAGCTGTTCTCGACCGCCGTGATGCGGGGCAAGGAGATCATCTGGCGCCGGGCTGTGCCGGCGGCTGGGCGGCCTTACCTCGCGCGTGCCGCCGAGGAGCATAGTGGCCCGCACGAGCCCTGGTTCTGGCAGGGCCAGCAGCAGGGCGGTGGCGTCCTGCTTGACATGATGTGCCACTCGGTCGAGGTTGGCCGGTTCCTGCTGACGCCTCCGGGCGCATCGCGCGACTCGCTGAAACTGAAGAGCGCCACCGGCACGGTAGCCACGCTGAAATGGGCCCGGCCGCATTATGTCGAGGATCTGAAGCGGCGCATGGGTGCGGCGGTCGATTATGCGCGACGGCCAGCCGAGGATTTCGCCCGCGGCATGCTGACCTTCGTCGATCCGGATGGCCAGGAGGTGGTGGTGGAAGCAACCACCTCCTGGGCCTACGTGGGTGCCGGGCTGCGCATCCAGCTGGAACTGCTGGGGCCGGAGTACGCGTTGGAGTTCTCGTCCCTGAACACGCCGCTGCGGATCTTCATGTCGCGGCAGGTGAATGGGTCCGAGGGCGAGGACCTGGTCGAAAAGCAGAACGCCGAACAGGGCCTGATGCCGATCCTGGAGGACGAGGCCGGTGTTTATGGCTACACGGACGAGAACCGGCACATGGTTGAGTGCTTCCGGACCGGTCGGACGCCGATGGAAAGCTTCCACGACGGCGTAGCCGTCGTGGAGATGCTGATGGCACTCTACAAGTCCGCCGAAACGCAGCGCACGGTCAACGTTGGGGATGAGGATCTCACCGAATACGTGCCGGCCGTAGCGCGGCCGGCATAGCTAACCGGCCTGTGCTCGGCA
>NZ_WUJP01001018.1 GCF_009806515.1 Geminicoccus flavidas
ACCAGCTCCAGTCTAGTCGTCCCTCTTGGGCACAAGGTGGAGCACGGCATCTTGAAGGCCACGCAGAGTGAGGGTGGTGCTGGTGACCTCCTCCCCCTTCAGTGGCGGGCACGTCCCCTCCCCTGCCGGCGTATGGCTGCCGCCAGGCCTGCCATCACCTCTCCTGGTCAGCGCGCCCTCGAACTGGCCCAGGGCGACGAAGATGGAGAACAGTGGCGCGCGAGGCCGAATCCCCTTCCTCGACTGTCACCAGCTGATGAGCTGGTGGGCCAGCTCGCTCACCCTCTATCCTGACGAGTTCCTAGGTGAGGAGGCGCTGCACATGACCAACCGCAGCTATGAATGCCTGACGATCCGTCTGGCCGACCTGGTCCTGGCCCTGAGCCGGGTGGGCGACCCACCTCGCCGTCTGGATGAACAGCCGATGCTGCAGGGCCGGTCGCTGCCTGGCGCGCCGCTGTCGGCTGGCTCCTGGCTAAAGCTAGAAGCATGCGAGGTGCCGGCTTGCTGCTAGATATTAGCAAGATAGCCGGCATCCCGATGCCTTCCTAACTTGCAGCAGGATGCGCCGATGCGGGACCCTGCCGGACAATGTCACGGGGGCGCTGGAGCCAGTGAGGAGGTGCTGCGAAGCCCTGCCTACACCGTCGCCCAGGGCGGCGATGACCTGCTCCTGGCGGAACACCGACGGGCGTCCCCTCACCTACCGCCGGCCAGGGTCGTCAGTGCGTCGTCATTTGGAGGCATGCACGAGGGTCACGGCTCACCGTGGCCGCTGAAAGGTGGCCGAATGATGCCGGATGTCTACCATCTTGCTGCTATCCATCTGCATTCTATCGGTTGGCAAGCGGCTACCTGCCGGCTAGGCATCGGGCATCCACCGAAGGATGCTGCATGGCTACCGTGGTCGCGTTCGTCAGCCAGAAGGGTGGCGTGGGCAAGAGCACCCTTGCCCGTGCATTGGCCAGAGAGGCCGCCGCCAGCGGCCTGTCGGTAAAGATCGCTGATCTCGACACGCAGCAGGGCACTTCGGTTGACTGGCATCGGACCCGCCTCGCCTCCACCATCGAGCCGGTCGTCGCTGCCGAAGCCTTCGGCTCGGCTGCCCAGGCCCTGAAGGCAGCCGACGCCTTTGACCTCCTGGTGATCGATGGCCCTGCTAGGACCAGTGCCGCCACGCTGGAGATCGCCCGCTCGGCCAGCCTAATCGTGCAGCCGACCGGCGCCAGCCTGGATGACCTCCGGCCTGCCGTCCGGGAGTTCCACGCCCTGGTGAAGGCCGGGATCCCGGCCGAGCGCGTCACCTTCGCCTTGAACCGGATCGGTACGGACGCCGAGGAAGCCGCTGCCCGGCAGTATCTCGAGGAGGCCGGCTACAGCGTCCTGATGGGCTGTCTCCCCGAACGACCCGCCTATCGTACTGCCCAGAACGGCGGCCGGGCGATCACGGAAACCCGCTTCGCCGGCCTCAACGCCCGGGCCGACTCCCTCATCCAAGATCTGATCGATAAGGTGACCGACCATGGCTGACGCCTCGAAGCTCAAGGCCCGGAGCCGGCTGGGCGCGCCGCCCGCTCCCGAAGAGGCGAGTCGGAACCTCCAGGCACCGGAGGCGGCGCCAGCACCTCCAGCACCCTATGTCCGCCGCGACGGTCGCTCCATGCGCCGCTCCCATCGCACTGTCGCATTCGCCACCAGGGTATCACCGGAGTTCGACGTCCGCATCCGCGATATCGCCGAGCGCGACGGCCTGCTGCTGGTCGAGGTTCTGGAGCGGGCTCTGGATGCTTACGAGCAGCAATCTGGTCGCTAGCTTGCTACAAGCTGGCATCTAGATAGCTGCATGCGAGTCGGCATCGCATTGACCGCTTTCCAGTCACCGCTTACCGGTATGAAGCTCCTCGGAGGTTGGGTTTGCCAATTGGGTCGTTCCGGTGCGCGGGTATAGAGACGCTGTTGGAGACCAGCAGGAGGCGCCGGTGGCCAGACGTCCTTCAGATGGCCGAGCGCAACCTGGCGCAGCGGAGCGCTGCCGTCCCACTGCGCTCCTTGAGTGTCCTGCCAGGCAAAACAGCATCAGGGTCGCGCGCCAATGACGGACACGCTTCATCTGGATGGTCGGACGAATCGGCAGTCCTTGTCCGAGCTTCGAACCACCGAACGCGAGGCGGCCGACAGGATCGAGGCGGAGATCCAGCCAGGTGAGCCGGTCGCGGCCTGATAAGGTGGGTGACGCAAGCAAGCTGAGGGCCGCCCTGGAGAAGCTGGGTGAGTCGGTTGCGCAAAATGGCGGGCGCGCCAGCCGGAGAGCCTCGGTACGCAAGCCACCCAAAACCGAGTCGCAACCCAGTTTCTTCGCGCCCGCCCTCTACGACGTCGGCACGAAGGACAGCCGCAGCATCATGGACGTGGCGGTGTTCCGCCTGTCTAAGAAGGACAAGCGGCCGGGGGACATTATCCGCTACGACATGCCTGATGGGTTCGTGCAGGTGTCTGCTGGCCCAGCGGGAATGGCGTCGGTCTGGGACTATGACATCGTCCTGATGGCCGTCTCGCACCTGACCGCCGCCACCAACCGTTGGCGGGCAGGCAAGGGCGACAAGCCGGGCCGGGCCTTTCGCCCGAACGTGGCCGAGATCCTGAAATTCTGCCGTCGCGGCGATGGCGGCAAGCAGCACGACGACCTGGTTGCCGCCCTCACGCGGCTGAGCACCACACACGTCACCGTGGAGCGGACCAGGAAGAACCGGGCCGGCAGGGTCATCACCGTGACCGAAGGCGAGGGGCTCATCAACCGCTACCGCGTCGTGTCGGGCGCCGCCACGGGCAAGGTCGATGCCGTCGAGATCGAACTGCCGGACTGGATCTACCGTGAGGTGGTAGAGATGGAGCGGCCCGATGTCCTGACCGTCCATCCCGACTACTTCCTCATCGAGCCCGGCGTCGGCCGGTTCCTTTATCGCTTGGCACGCCGGGCAGCCGGTCGAGGCAACGCGATGTGGTCCTTTCGGACCATCTACGAGCACAGCGGCAGCGCCAGCTCCTTCAAGGAGTTCAGCCGCATGCTGCGCAAGCTGGTCGAGGCAGACGACCTTCCCGAATATGCTATCGCCGAGCAGGAAGGGCAGGGGGGGCCAATGCTGGTGATGCGGCACCGATCGGGCTTGGGTGTGCAATGTACGGATGGCAGCGGCCAGCAGGGCAGCTGACCCGCCTCCTTGTGGATAGTTCCGTACATTACCCACCAAACCCCCGTATATCACCCACCCGAATCCGTACATTGCCCACCAGATCCCGTACATTGCCCACCGGGGTCATCCGCAAGCTGCTGATTCTTCAAGCCGATTCGGCAGTTTTGGCGCCTAAAACTCTAAAACATAATTTAAAACTCTAAAACGCACAGCGGGCTTGCGAGGAAGGCGGCTCGCGCAGCCGCATGAAGTCGCACATCATGTAGCAGGATTGCTGCAAGATTGCAGCTTGCAGGCCGAAGAGAGACATTCGGCTATCAGGGCTCGCTGGGGATGACCGCTTCCCGAGGGGAACGTCGAGGGCTCAGCGGGGACATCTCGTCGTCGAGCATTCGATGGCCTGACTCCTTGGTCACCGCCATGTCCGGCTAGCGGCGATCATCTTCGGTGATGGCTGGGATGAAGCGAAACCTATGCCGGTGGGCGCTGCACCCCCAGCACCCGATAGACTGAGGCCCGGCCGATGCCGAGCCTGCGGGCGATCGCGGCGGCACCCAGCT
>NZ_WUJP01001019.1 GCF_009806515.1 Geminicoccus flavidas
GAAGAGCAGGTCGACCTGCACTCGGAGCGGGTGACGATCGAGCGCCGGCCGGTGGACCAGGAGGTTGTGTCCGGTGTGGCTGCCTTCCAGGAGCGCACCATCGAGGCGGTGGAGCGCGGCGAAGAGGTGGTGGTCAGCAAGACTGCCCGGGTGAAGGAAGAGATCGCCCTGCACAAGGACGTCGAGACCCAGACCGAGATGGTCCGCGACACCGTGCGCAGCATGGACGTCGAGATCGAGGATGATCGGACCGGCCATGGCCTTGGCAGCACCGACCCTACGCTCCCGCGCGACAAGACCTGACCGCGGAAGGCCGTCCCTTGGGCAGCCTTCTTTTTGCACCATGCCAGCCCCTTTCTGAACGGAGCCGCCGATGGCGACCAACCACCACCCCGACACGCCGCGCAACCGTGGTGACTACGACGCGCCACACATGAGCCCGGCGACCCCGGCCGACGATGCCCGCACCATCATGATCAACAAGATCTCCTGGGGGGCGGTGCTCGCGGGCGTGGTGGTGGCGCTGGTCACCCAGCTGATCCTCAACATGCTGGGCATCGGCTTTGGCGCAGGAGTGCTCGATCCCGCGACCGGCGACAATCCGGCGGCCTCGTCCTTCTCGATCGGTGCCGGCTTGTGGTTCGTGGTGTCCGGCATCCTGGCTTCCCTGGCCGGCGGCTATGCCGCAGGGCGACTGGCGGGCAAGCCCAAGGAATCCACCGCCGGCTGGCATGGCCTGACCGCCTGGGCGCTCACCACGCTCTTGGTGTTCTACCTGCTCACCTCGGCGGTGGGCGGTATCCTCGGCGGTGCCTATCGCACCATGACCAGTGCGCTTGGCGGCGTTGCCAGCACGGTGGGTTCAACGGCACAGACCGCCGCCCAGGTGGCAGCCCCCAATCTTGCTGACGTGACCGATCCGTTTGCCTCGGTGGAGCAGTCCATCCGCGGAGCTACTGGCGGCAACGACCCGGCCGCCCTGCGTGATGCGGCGGTCGCCGCCGTGCGTGCCACCGTTACCGGCAACGAGCAGCAGGCAGAGGAAGCACGCGAGCGCGCTGCCCAGGCCCTGGCACGGGCGCAGAACGTGCCGGTCGAAGAGGCCCGCACCCAGGTCCAGCAGTACGAGCAGCAGTATCGCCAGACGGTGGAGCAGGCGCAGCAGCAGGCGACGGAAGCCGCGGATGCAGCGGCCAGTGCGGTGTCCTACAGCGCCCTGTTCGGCGCCATCGGCCTGATCCTGGGTGGCATCGCCGCCTGGTTCGGTGGGCGCATGGGTGCGGTTGAGCCGACCCTTACCGCACGCATGGGGCTGAACCCGCTGCCCAGCGGTCCCCTCGGCCGCACGACCACCACGACCACTACCGGCACGACCACATCTGGGACCGCACCACACGGCCTTGAGCATCAACCAGGTGCAGGGGACGCAACGAGGGATGTGACGGGTTGAGCAGGTCCAGCACTTCGATCCGCAACGGTCGCAATTGCCGTGACTATCTGCTCTGGCACCGCGTGGTGGACCATGTGCCCTGCCCCTGGAACCAGTTGTAGATCGCTGTGCGGGATCTGCTCATGGAGCCGGATGGCATGGCGGCCGACATCCACCACCCGGTCCTGGCTGCCGGCCATGATCACCACCGGCATGCACAGGCTGGGATAGCCCTTGCGCATCGACGCCGCTCCGTAGGCCATGGTGGCGCCATCCTGCGCCTCGGCCCGGATCTGTGACGGCCGCACCGCCATGCCATGCGCGAAGCCCTTGGCGAAGCGCCCCGGCACGGATAGCGGCGCGAACATGCCCTTGATCAGCAGCGGCAGGAGTGCGGCACCAAGCAGCGGCGAGACCGTGTAGCGCAGCAGGTCGCCCAGCACCGGGACAGCCACCGGCGCCACCAGCAGCGCATCTGCCCGTAAGGTCGGGTGATAGTAGCCGGCCAGCAGCACCAGGCCACGCACCACTGTCGGCTCGGCCAGGGCCAGCGCCAGAGCGACGTTGGCACCCCAGGAATGGCCCACCACTATCGGGTGCTCGATGCCGAGGCACGTCAAAGCGCGGCGCAGCAGGTCCGCCTGCGCCGCTGCCGTCCAGGGCGAGCCCTGCGGCCGGGCGCTGTAGCCATAGCCGGGGCGGTCGAAGGCAATGACACGGTGCCGCTCGGCCAGGCGCTCGAACACGCCGCTCAAGATCCAGTCCTCGGCCGTGACGACGTTGCCGTGCAGCAGGACGACCGGGGTGCCCTCGCCCCGCTCGAGATAGTGGAGCCGGACACCGTCGACGTCGATGAAGCGCCCGGCGGGTGGGTGCTGCCGCTCGACCTGGCGGGACCGGTAGATGTTGTAGAGAGCAGCCACGGCCAGTGTGGCCGCCGAGGCCGTAAGGATCTTGCCGGTCCGAGACCCTCCCAGGGTGCGCCCGATCAGGCCGACGTGCGCGGCACGCGGTTGGGTCTTGGTCAACAAGTCTTCGGTTCCTGTCCGCATGAAGTGCCGCAGCGCTACGCTTTTGTGCACTGCAGCATGCCTGGATGGCCAACGTCGCCTGCCAGCTAGGGTTCCGCACAGCTTTCCGCAGGTCTGTCTTCGTCAGCCGGCGCCCGGGGTACTACTCCGAGTGCGGGCGCATTACAGGATCTCAGGCTGGTAGAGACGGGGGCGCCCTGCCCCCGCCTCGATAAGGTCAGGCTGCCTGGGGATTGATGGCGTCCTCGGCAAGCTCGGAGAGGAGTTCGTCAGTGCTCTCCTCCTCGGCGAGCGTTTCCGCGAGAAGGCCTTCGACTTCGGGTAGGCCCAACTGCTTGGCCCAGGCGAGCATGGTGCCATAGCGGGTGATCTCGTAGTGCTCGACGGCCTGCGCTGCGGCGATCAGCCCAGCGTCCAGCGCCTCTCCGTCCTGAAACTCTTCAGCGACTTCGTCACCCTCAGCGATGATCCCAAGGATCGCCTTGCACTCCACGCCCTGGGGCTGCTCGCCCAGATGCTGGAAGATCTGATCCAGCCGCTTTACGTGGTTCTTGGTCTCTTCGAGATGCACCGCGAAGGCACCTCTGAGTTCTTCCGCCTGCGCCGCCGCTGCAAGTTTGGGCAGCGCCTTCACGATCGCATTCTCAGCGTAGTAGGTGTCCTTGAGCTGGTGAAGGAATAGAGCCTTCAGGTCTTTTTCGGCCATGTCTTGCTGCTTTCGGTGCACTGAATACTTGGTAGCAGCCCAACCCGCCGATGCTCTCCCGGTTCCGAAGGCAGGGCCGGATCGGCCGCAGCTGCAGGCTGCTTAGGGTGGCAGCCGCCGGTCAGTCAGGCAGCGGCCGGAACATCTCCCGTTGTGGTGGCAGGCGGGGCAGCGTCGCGCTTGTGCGCGAGGGCGTCGATGAACGTCACGATCCGCGGCACGTTCTCAGGAATGTAGGGCTTGCGGAGCAGGCCTCAGGCCAGATCAGGATGGGCGCGCCACGGATGGACGATGGCCGCAGCGGCGACGTCGAACACCGGTCAGGCGGGGACCCGCAGGTCCAATTGCACCTTGCTGTCGATCGTCATCATGTCGGCTAAGGCCTGGAAGCTCACGGTCGCCAGCCATCATCTGCTGCGTGAGACAATCATGCTGCAGACGGTCCTGGACAAGAACGCCTGCGCCGCCTCCCTGCGCAGCAGCAGAGGAACGTTCCGGAGGCCTAATCGATTGAGTCCGGTGCACCAGTGAGACCACGCGATCATGTCGAAGAACGACGATCTGCCCTACCGCCTGTTGACCGGGAGCTGCGTCTATGTCTGCGTGGACATGCCGCGGCTGTTACCAGAAAGGCCCAGACGTGACCCGCTGCTGCGTCATAGTGGAAATCATCCCACGCGACAGCGTGGCTGTGGACGCGTGCTCTGCTGAACGTCTCCAATGAACCAGAAATCATCTCTGCTCGCTGCTGGTGACCGACGCTTTCAGCTGCTCGTCGAGGCGCTCACCGACTATGTCATCTACCTGCTCGATCCAGACGGCTATGTGATCAGCTGGAACCCGGGCGCCGAACGGACCAAAGGCTATTCTCCCGAGGAGATCATCGGGCAGCCCTTCGAGCTGTTCTTTACGCCCGAGGACCGGGCTCAGGGAAAGCCGCGTCGCGCGCTCAAGCTGGCGGCGACCAATGGACGCTTTGAGGATGAGGGCTGGCGCATCCGCAAGGACGGCAGCCGCTTTTGGGCCCTGGCTGTGCTCGACCCCATCCGCGACGAGGATGGCTCGCTGATCGGCTTTGCCAAGATCAGCCGCGACATCACCGAGCGTAAGGCAGCCGAGGAGGCATTGCGCGCGAGCGAGCGGCGCTTCCGCCTGCTGGTCGAGGGGGTGACCGACTACGCCATCTTCATGCTGGATCCGCAGGGGCAGATCACGAATTGGAACAGCGGTGCCGAGCGCATCAAGGGCTACACCGCCCAGGAGATCGTCGGCCAGCACTTCTCGCGCTTCTACACCGAGGAGGACCGCGCGAACGGCGAGCCGCAGCGCGCCCTCGAGACCGCCATCCACCACGGGAAGTACGAGAAGGAGGGCTGGCGTGTCCGCAAGGGCGGCACCCGGTTCTGGGCGAGCGTCGTCATCGATCCTCTTTGGGACGAGGACACGCTGGTCGGGTTCGCCAAGATCACCCGTGACATCACCGAGCGGCGGCAGGCGCAACAGGCGCTCGAGCAGGCCCGGGAGGATTTGTTCCAGGCCCAGAAGATGGAAGCCATCGGACAGCTGACCGGCGGCATCGCCCATGACTTCAACAATCTGCTCCAGGCGCTCTTGGGTTGCCTGCAGATGGTGGAGCGTCGCGTTTCCGATCCACGGGTTCACTCACTGCTGGCGGCTGGCCATCAGGCTATCGAACGCGGCTCCAAGCTCACCCAGCAGCTGCTGGCGTTCGCCCGCCGCCAGGCGCTGCGCCCGGAGCCCGTCGACATCCGTGACCGGTTGCTTGGCGCGTCCGAACTGCTGACCCGGGCGCTGCGGGCCGACATCCACGTGGCGGTGGATCTGCAGTCGGATCTATGGCCGATTGAGGTGGACCCCACCCAATTCGAGCTTGCTGTGCTGAACCTCGCGGTCAACGCGCGCGATGCCATGCCTGGAGGCGGAAGCCTACGGATCGAGGGGCGCAACGCGCTCTTGGTACCTGGTCACGATCCGGAAGGGCTTGTCGGTGAATTCGTCGACCTCACGGTAATGGATACGGGAACGGGGATGACGCCGGAAGTCCTGGCGCACGCCTTGGAGCCGTTCTTCACGACCAAGGGTGTCGGCAAGGGGTCGGGACTGGGATTGAGCCAGGTCTACGGCTTCGCCCGGCAGTCCGGCGGCACCCTTCGCCTCGAGAGCGCGCCTGGACGGGGTACCAAGGTTCTCCTGCTGCTGCCGCGCTCGGCTGACGATGTGGCGAGCATCACCCCTCCTGCATCAGAGAGCATCGATGCGGGTAGCGGGCGCATCCTGCTGGTGGAAGACGATCCGATAGTAGGACCGATGGTGGGCGGCAGTCTGGAGGATCTGGGCTACACGGTGGTGCGGGCTGCCTCGGCCGAAGAGGCGCTCGGGATTCTGGCGGGTAACACGCCCATCGACCTGCTCTTCACTGACGTGGTCATGCCGGGCGCGATGACGGGCGTGGACCTCGCCCGGCTAGCGCGCCGACTGCACCCAAACCTGCCTGTGATGCTGACGACCGGCTACAGCGAGCAGTTGCCCGCTACCGATGGCTTTCGCGTGCTGGCGAAGCCCTACCAGATCAAAACCCTTGCCACAGCGCTCAAGGCCGAACTGGCGCGCATGCCGCGGCTACCATAGGACCGATGGATCCCGCTTGCCCCCGGCTATCGTCTCCCGCCATTGGCGCATCAAGGGTCTGCAGCGGGAGTACCAGCTGCGCGATCAGCTGGAGCCTAACGGGCCGAAAGCTCAGCCGGTTCATCTGGCCTACCAGGCGCCAAGCCACGCGCTTGCCGTAAAGACGCTCAACTTCTCGCCGTCCTCGATCAGGGATCGCTGGGCCAGCGGCGGACGCGACATGGCAAGCGGTCTGGCGCTGCTGGAGCAGATCGACGGCAGCTGTGGGCGGTTCAGCTATCTTCCGGTCGATGCCGGTGAGGCAGCTATGAGGACTAAGACTGACGTGCTGTCGGGCGACCGGCCCAAACTCGATCGGGCCGCCTGAGCGGTTCTGACCCAAAATGGAACAACCGCATGGCCCGCCAGGACCAAACCTGAAGCTATCTCCAAGGAGTCTCTGCCACCGCTCAATGCTGTCGGCGGCAGAGCAGCCGCACTTGCTCCTCGAGATCGTGGTCTGTGAACGGTTTGGTCAGGCGCGGCCGGTCCTGAAGATGTTCAGGCAGGGCCCAGCCTCCATAGCCGCTCGCCAGCAGGAACGGGATGCCGCGAGCCAGCATCTGTTCCGCCACCGGGTAGACGTGGCCGCCGCGGGTAGACAATCCGGCAGAGGTTGTCGTGCAGGACCAGCGGAAGAGAAGGAAGCTCAGGCTCGGCGGGTGACAAGGCTGACGGAAAACAGATAATTCCTGGCCCCGTTTCGCCACCTCAGTACTAGTCTCTTCTTCTACCAAGGTTTGTGCACGACGACCCCTGTCGGATGGTCAAGCTGTACGGTACCATCCTCTTTGGGTTAACCCCAGCAAGACGAACGGCCGAGACACCCTCCCCTGTCTCACATGGGTTGTTCTTGATCTTCCGAGACGCTAGGCGGGACGGGTCTAGAAGCTAACGAAACAAGAGGCCCCTCCCCTCATGCCCACCTATGGCTATGCCCGGGTCAGCACGCTCGACCAGGACCTCACCCTGCAGCTGACCGCGCTCAAGGCCGCCGGCTGCAGCGTGGTCCGTGCCGAGAAGGCCAGCGGCACCAGGCGCAATGGCCGCACCGAGCTGCAGGTGCTGCTCGACTTCCTCCAGCCGGGCGACACGCTGGTGGTCACCCGGATCGACCGGCTGGCCCGGTCGATGAAGGACCTGCAGGACATCGTGCATGAGCTCAAAGCCAAGGGGGTGAGCCTGAAGGCGACCGAGCAGCCGATCGACACCGGCAATGCTGCGGGCAAGGCGTTCTTGGACATGCTGGGGGTGTTTGCCGAGTTTGAGACCAACCTGCGCCGGGAACGGCAGCTGGAGGGGATCAAGGCAGCCAAGGCACGTGGGGTCTACCAGGGCAGAAAGCCCAGCATCGATGTGGCCGAGGTCCGCCGCCTGAAGGAGGAAGAGCAGCTCGGTGCCTCTGCGATCGCCCGGCGGCTCAAGATCGGCCGGGCCAGCGTCTATCGGGTGCTGGCGCTGGGCTCAAAGGAGTAGGTGCTGCTCAAAGTGAGCCGCAGCATCAGACCAGTTTGCCTGCCGGGCTCCTGCGTCGACGGATGAGGCTGTCTGCGCTCCAGTCCCAGGCACGCATGGCCGAAGGCCTGAGCGAGCTGAGGTCCGCAGCTCGCGCCTGATCGAACCTCTGCCAAGCCGTGGCGGCAGCGCCACAGCCGGCTGTGGATAGAATCTTTGGACTCTACTCACGCTTGGGCTCCCACGAGGCTTATCCCTTGGACTCTACTCACGTTGCGCTTGGACTCTACTCACGATCTTGGCAGTTATCCCCTGGACTCTACTCACGCATCCTAATAATAGAAAATTCAAATAATCTCCTAATAGTAAGCGTGAGAAGAGTCCAAACTGTGGGTAACTGGGCGTGAGAAGAGTCCAATCTTGACGGTACAGCCGGTTTCGGCTCCACCCATGGTCATGGGAAAGATCCACCAGCTGATCACCAGCAAGGGCATCGACGAAGCGCGCAGGTCAGCGGGCGCAGACAAGAATGCCCGTCTCTGCGTCGATGCCGCCTACGGCGTTCTATGCGACGATCAGGCCCAGGTGGGAATCGCTCACGCTGGCTTCGCCATGGCGGCGCTTCCGCACAAGAAAGTCCAGGAAAGCGTGTGGGAGCGCGATGGCGGCCAGGTGAAGCTGCTGGTCGAGAGTGGCCTGGACAGCGAGCGCCGCCCAATCGGGATTCCCTACGGGTCCATTGCCCGGATGATCCTGCTTTACCTCCAGACCCAGGCGGTCCGCACTCGCTGCCGCGATGTCGAGCTCGGCAGCTCCATGAACGCCTGGCTGACGGCGATGGGTATCCCGGTAGGTGGCAAGACCTATCAGATCGTCCGGGAACAGTCGCGGCGCATCAGCCGCTGCCGGCTGACCTTCTTCCGGAGAACCCTGACTACCGAACTGGTTACCAATGGCGCGTTCGTGCGTGATGCGATCATGCCGCTGGATCCGGACAGTTCCCGCCAAGTCCCGTTGTGGCAGGATCGGGTGCGCCTGGATGAAGGATTTTACCAGTCCCTGATCGAGCATCCTCTGCCGCTGCGCGAGGCCGCGATCCGCGAGATCTCCAACCGCTCCATGTCGATCGATCTCTATATCTGGCTGGCCTACCGGTTGCACGCGCTGCGCCATCCCGTGGAAATCGGCTGGCAGAGCCTGCATCGCCAGTTTGGGGATGGCTACAAGGAGGTCCGGTTCTTCCGTCGTGACTTCCTGCCCGCCCTGAGGCTAGCGCTCGCCGTCTACCCCGAGGCGAAGGTCGACATCGTCGATCAGGTCGGCCTGATCCTGAATCCTTCGACGCCACCTATCCCGATGAGCAGTCGGATGATCGCCGCACGCGGCTGACTTCGAAGAACCCTCGCCAACGGTACCGAGCGACGATCGCGCCTGAATGCGAGGCGCGACGAGCACCCAGTAGACTCACCTGACCTACGGCTCGATCCTGCTCGCCTGCAACCTCACGGCACACCGACAATGTGACGGTACTCTCGCTACCGCAAGCCAACAAGAAATACAGATTTCTTTATTTATGCTTTTGCGTCCGCGCATGCTGCACAGCAGTCCACCTGCACATCTGCCCTTGGCTGGGTCTACTCTGCCCTGCCTATGACGACCCCTTTCAGACCATCCCGCTACCGCAACGGTAGAGACCAGTTTGGCTGGATCGCCATGGCTCGGCATGAGCAGAAAGCCACGCTCGAAGCGAACATCTGATTGAACGCGTCGCCGCACCACCCTGCTAGCGATACACCCACGAAGTCCGGGCAGCGCCGCTTCACCCAGCGGAGGAGATGATGTGCGACTCAGATATCACCGTCGGTCGTATCCTGCCTGAGCGGCAGTGGGTGATGCGAGATCCCGTCTCAAATGTTCCCGTTCAGCTTGGCAGCCCGGCCCCTTCCCTCCGCTAAGCCGCATCATCTTTGGGCAATGGTGCCACTGGGATGGTCATGTCTGGTGGCCTTGTCACTGGGCCGGCAGGGATGGGTTGCGGCATCGGCCGCTGGCCCACCTCAATGCAGGGAACTGCCGGTCAAAGAGCAACTGGATCGTCATTCCCCTTGGGCCAGTCAGCGGCTGCAGCGGCACAACCACAATCCTGCACTGCCGGTGATCCCCAGCCTGCCATCCATTGACGTGGCCAACTGTATTTCTGTAAATATAGCTCCACGCTTAAGCGTAAAGCAGCAACACAGATGTACGTAAAACAGGAAAAACAGATACACAGAAAGGCGGAGTGAGTGATCATTGCCGTTCTGAACCAGAAAGGCGGGGTTGGGAAAACTACCCTCGCGCTTCACCTGGCCGCGGCGTTCGCCCTCGATGGCGAGCGTGTGCTGCTGGTGGACGCGGACCCACAGGGGAGCGCACTGGACTGGTCGGCGACCCGACAGGCGGAACCGCTGTTCCCGGTGGTCGGCATCCCCAAGGCCAGCCTGCACAAGGATCTGCCGACCATCGCCGTCGACTACGATACGGTCGTGATCGATGGTCCGCCTCGGGTCAACGAACTCGCCCGATCTGCGCTCCTGGCGGCGGACCTGGTGGTCGTGCCGGTGCAGCCCTCGCCCTACGATGTATGGGCGGCCGAGGAAATCCTGAAGCTGCTGCGCGAAGCAGCCGTGTTCAAAGAAAGCCTGAAATCTGTTTTTGCGGTGAATCGTAGAATCGTGAACACGGCGATTGGCAGGGATGTCACTGAGGCGCTGAGAAACTACGGCATCCCAGTGCTGGCTGCCTCCTTGTGCCAGCGAGTGGCATTCGCCGAGTCGGCGGGGCAGGGGCTGACGGTCCTAGAGACAGAGCCTCATGGCACCGCCTCGCGCGAGGTCCGGGCATTGGCGAAGGAGTTGCGGGCGCTATGACCAAGAAGATCGCGTTCGGGCCGCGACCGTCCGTCTCCCTGCCACCGAGCGCGGATAGCTGGGTTGCCAGCAGAGGAGGGGAGCCGGCATCTGCGGTGGTGGAAAAGCCGGCAATGAAGCGATTGACGATCGATCTGCCGGCAGATGTCCACGCCCGCTTGAAGGCGCAATGCGCGATGCGTGGCACCAAGATGGTCGACGAAATTCGGCGGGCGGTGGAGGACATGCTGAAAGACTGAATTGCGGGAAACTGCAAACACAGAAATCATTTTGAGAGTATTCTGTGTCTGTGTCGATGGCATTCCGACACTGGTGGCGAGGGCGTGACGGGAAGACAGGCATTACCGTGCCGCTGCCCACTCCCGTCATTTCCCGAACGTCGCGATGGGCAACATACCGGCCTAGCGGTGCCTGACCGACGCCGGTCAGGCGAGGCCGGTGATCATCGCCACGATCTCGTTGCTGCTGGTCTCGCTGCTGCGCTTCACCCCGATCTGCACGCCGTGCCGGAGCACGCAGATCCGGTCGGCCAGCCGGAAGACCTGGTCGAGGCTGTGGCTGATCAGGAGGATGGCCAGGGCCCGTTCCTTCAGGCTGCGGATGATGGCTTCGACCCGCATGGTCTCGGCGACGCCCAGCGCTGCGGTTGGCTCGTCCATGAGCACCAGCTTGCGGGCGCGGTGGGTGGCGCGCGCGATCGCGACGCCCTGACGCTGCCCACCCGACAACTCGCGGATGGTCGCTTTGGCCGAGGGAATGCGCACATCGAGCTCGCGGACCAGGGTCTCGGTCTCCGCGATCATCCGCTTGCGGTTGAGCCGGCGGAACGGGCCGGTGACCAGCTCGCTGCCCAGAAACATGTTCATGTAGACCGGCTGCTGGTCGGCCAGCGCCAGGTCCTGGTAGACGACCTGGATGCCGTGCTCCTGGGCAGCGCGCGGGTTCGGGAAGCTGATCGGGCTGCCATCCATCATGATCCGCCCGGAGGTGGGCGGGTGGATTCCAGCGATGATCTTCACCAGCGTCGACTTGCCAGCACCGTTGTCGCCCACCAGTGCCACGATCTCCCCAGCATGCAGCTCCAGGTCGATCCGCTCGATCGCGACAACGCCACCGAACTCCTTGCGCACGCCCTCCAGCGCCAGGACCGGGGTGGTCACGGCCAGTCCGCCGGGCGACCGAACGCGTCGTGGATGGTATCCACCACCGGTGCCCCGGATGCCAAGCCGGCAATGCCAACCGAGTAGGCCCGGGTCACGAAGACCTGCGGGCGGAAGCCGAACACCACGGTATCGCCCACGGCTGGCATGCGGGCACTGCCGTCGATCATGCCGTAATAGTCGATCGCGGCGGGCGGCGGGATCTCCACCGGCAAGAGCGTGCTCTCGGCCGTGGTCGGCTCGCGGGCGACGATGGCGCGCACGGGATAGTCGGGGAAGACCGGATCGATGTAGAGGCCGCCGCCAAAGCAGTAGGCCTCAGCACCATGGTGGTGCGAGACCTCGCTGACATAGGCCACGGCCGGCAGCTCGGGCAGGTCCTGGACCGCGTGCAGCGGCGTCGTGCCGGTAAGCCCGTGGCCGGGCTCGACCTGGGTGGCGCCGACCTCGGCCAGCAGATGCATGACGGCCGACGAGGTGGTGCCGGGCGTGTTCAGCACGATCTCGCGGCGGCCGGCCTGCCGCAAGGCATCGGCCGCCTTGGCCAGCGTCCGCATGTTGGGCGTGAGCGCCACCGAGTGCGTGGCCTGGTCGAACAGCAGGGCAGGGAAGCTCGTGATGCCGGCAAAGCTGGCACCCGGCAGCCGGTCGAGCTGGTCGGCGACCGCCACGACCCGGTCGGCGGGAAAGCCGCCCTCATGGCCGCGATAGAAACGGTCACCCTCCGCGACGATCCGGGCTAGCAGCTTCTGGGTCCGGCCGCGCCGTTGCGCGGCGGCACCCGCCTCGGCCGCCTTCTCCGTGTTGAAGACCGTCCAGTAGTCCGGCTCGAGCGCGGCACCGGCATCGGCCTCCGCGCTCGGCACCTGCACGAGATGGCCCAGATGGCCGATCCGCAGCCCCGCCCGCGCACAGGCCCGGGCGCATTCCATGTCGACCGCCACGGCCTTGGTGATGCCGCCCTGCTGGATCGCCCGGCAGAAGGAGCCGTTGCGGCCCATCTGCTTGGTCATCGCCAGCACCTCGACGCCCAGCTTCCGGCCAGCATCCGCCAGGAGGCGCGCATTGGCTGCGACGGCATCGAGGTCGATGACATAGGCGTTGGCCGGGATCCGGCCGGCCTGGTGCAGGGCGATCGCCGCCTCGATCAGGCGCGGGTTGCGGCGGCGCAAAAGGTCCAGGAACATCGTCGTCGCCTTCTTGATCAGCGATTCGGTTCGCGCAGGGTGAGCGCCACGGCCGCCAGGATGATGAGGCCCCGGACCATCATCTGCTCGCTGACCGAGAGGCCCATCAGGATCAGGCCGTTGTTGAGCATGCCCATCAGCAAGGAGCCGATCAGCGCCCCGGTGACTGTGCCGATGCCGCCGTTCAGGTGGGTACCGCCCACGATCACCGCGGCGATCACCGTCAGAAGGTCGGTTTCGCCCAACGTATAGCGGGCGCCATGTAGCCGGCCGGCATAGAGCAGGCCGGCGAGCGCTGCCGTCGTGGCGCTGATGACCAGCACGGCCAGGCGGACCTGCTCGATCCGGATACCGATTGCGCGCGCGGCGCGGGCATTGTCCCCGGTGGCATGGACATGGGCGCCGAATCGGGTCTCCCGGTGGATGAAATGGCCGATCCCGACCACCGCCACCGTCCAGAACACCAGCGAGGGGATGCCGGCGAGGCGGCCGGCACCGAACAGGTTGTTGAACAGGTTCTGGGTGATCGGCACCGACTGGAGGTTGGTGAGCCAGCGCGCGACCCCGGCCAGAAGGCCCATGGTCGCAAGCGTCACCAGGAAGGAGGGTAGCCGGGCATAGGCGACCAGGGCGCCGTTCAGCAGGCCGATGCCAATCCCGGTACCGAGCCCGGCCACCACCGCCAGCGGCCAAGCATATTCCCGCATCACGGTGGCGGCGATCAGGGCCGAGATCGCGACCACCGAGCCGATCGACAAGTCGATCTCACCGGCTGTGAACACGAACACCATGCCCACCGCCATCACCGTCACCGGGGCGGTCTGCTGGGCGATGTTCAGCAGGTTGGTCGAGGTCAGGAAGCCGTCGTCCTTAAGGACGACGGCGAACAGCGCGAAGATCAGCAAAAAGCCGACATGGACGACGTAGCGGGACGGATCGATGCCGCGCAGCGCGGAGGTCATGGCCTGCTCACTGTTCGAGAAGCGAGGCGGGCGGGTCGCGATGAAGCGAGCGGTTCCAGCCGTCCCTGACCGTGTCGCTGGTCACCGCCAGTGCGTCCACGACATAGAAGGGCTCGACCGTTTGCCCGAGCAGGCCCAGCGCTCCGGCGCGGGCGACGCCGACCCCGATTGCATAGGCTTCGTCCGCCACGATCGCCGCGACATTGCCGCCCTGCACCATGTCGAGCGCCAGGGTTTCGGACAGGTCCAGGGTCACGATCTTCGTGTGGGTGTTGCCGGCGTTGCGCAGTGCCGCCAGGACCAGTTCGGCGGGCTCGGCCCAGGTGGCGTAGATCCCGTCCAGATCGGGATGCTTGGTCACCAGGGCATTGGCGATGTCCTCGGCACGGGCGGGATCGGCCAGGCCCTGCTCGACGGCGATCGTGATGTCGGGATACTCGCCCAGGATCGTCTGCCGGAACGCGTGGTCACGCTGGTTGGTGACGTAGAAGTCGGCATCGTGGAACACGTAGCCGATCTTGCCCTTGCCGCCGATCGCCTGGGCCATGGCCTGGCCGGCCTTGGCACCCATCTGGGCCAGGTCGTCGGACACGACGGTGACGTAATCCTTGCCCTGCACATAGCCCTTGGGCGAGTTGTCGACGAACACCAGCGTCGTGCCGGCCGCCTGGGCCGGGGCATAGGCTTCGGGCGCGGTTTCCGGATCAACCGGCAGCGAGAGGATCAGGCTCGGCTGCTTGGCCATCACCGTTTCCACGTCGCTCATCTGCTTGGCGGCATCGAAGCCGGCATCGGTCTGGGCTACGACCTCGATGCCGAGCCTCTGCAGCTCGTCCATTGCCCCGGCATTGACCGCGGTCGTGTAGTCCGAGGAGGTGTGCCAGACGAGGGCGGCGGTGAAGCCGCCGGCCCTGACCGCCGCTTCCTGCTCCGGGGTCAGTGTCAGCTGCGCGGCCGGCGTGGCCGCCTCGCCGTGCGGGCCACTGGTGGGTTTGGGCGCAGCCTGGCTGCTGCCGGATGCGGCCAGCAGGGCCGCCAGGGCCAGGGGACCGAGCGAACGTCGCTGCATCTTCCTTCCTCCCGTCACTGCGCCTCAAGCACCGAAGCCGGGGCATCGCGATGCAGCGAGGCCTGCCAGGCTTCGGCGACATTGGCCTTGGTCACGGTCAGCGCCGGCGCCACGATGAAGGGCGGCGCTTCTTTGCCGAGCAGGCCATAGGCGCCGGCGGTGGCCATGGCCACGCCCAGGCCATAAGCCTCGTCGGCGACGATCGCGGCGACATTGCCGTCCTGGACCATGTCCAAGGCTACCGGCTCGGACAGGTCGAGCGTCACGACCTTGGTGGTGCTGTTCCCGGCTGCGCGCAACGCGGACAGCACGCCCTCGGCCGGCTCCGCCCAGGTGACGTAGATCCCGTCCAGGTTGGGATGCTGCAGCAGCAGGGCGCTGGCGATCTCCTCGGCGCGGGCGGGGTCGGTGATGCCCTGCTCGGCCACGATCGTCATGCCGGGATGCTGGGCCTGGATCGTCTCCTTGAACGCGTTGTCGCGCTGGTTGGTCACGTAATAGGCGGCGTCATGGAAGATCCAGGCGACCTTGCCCTGACCGCCAAGGGCCGCCGCGAGCGCGTCCGCCGCCTGCTTGCCCATCTGGAACAGGTCGTCGGTCACGATCGCCACATAGTCCTGGCCCGCGGCGAAGTCTTTGGGCTGGTTCGACAGCAGCACGAGCTTGGTGCCGGACGCGATCGCCGGCCGGAATGCCTCGGCCGAGGTCACCGGGTCCAGCGGCAGGGCCAGGATCACCGAGGGCTGCTTGGCCAGCACCGTCTCGACGTCGCTCTTCTGCCTGGCGGCATCAAACCCGGCATCGGTGGTCGCCACCACCTCGATGCCCAGCTCTTTGAAGGTATCGGTGGCGCCGGCGGTGACCGCGGTCACGAAGTCGGACGAGGTATGCCAGAGCAGGGCTGCGGTATGGCTGCCCTCCTTCAGCTTAGCCTTGTCCGCGTCGGTCAGGCTCAGCGCTGAAGCGGGGGTAGCCTTCTCGCCGTTCGGGCCGATGGTCTCGCCGGCCATGGCCGGCAGCGTCGTCAGCAGCGTCGTGGCGAGCAGGAGCCCGGCGATCGTTCGTCTGGTCAGCAGCATGTTTGCCTCCCTGCACCGGCCAGGAACAGGGCGAGGGCGAGGATGCCCTCCCGGTATTCCTGGATCGGGACTCGTTCCTCGAAGGTATGACAGATCCGGATGTCGCCCGGCGCGAAATAGACGGCCGGAATGCCGCGCGCGGTCAGGAAGGACGCTTCCGACCAGAACGGCGCGCCTTCGATGGCGCCGCGCTCTGGCGCCATGGCCTGGATGCAGCCGATCAGCCGGCGCAGCTCGGGTTCGTTCGGTAGTGTCTCGAACGGGATGCCGCCCACCGGATGGTCACGGCCGGCTGGGTAGCGAATCTCGACCCGGATGTCGGGATGCAGGGCAGCGCCGTGGATCGCCGCTTCCATGGCCAGTCTGGCCTCGTCCAGGTCCTCGCCCGGGCGCAGCTTGCGGATGAGCGAGACCCGGCAGGTTTCGGGCACGGCGATGAACCCGCCGCCCTCGATCCCGGTCACCAGGAGGAAGGAGCCGCCGACCAGCGGATGGTCACCCGCCCGGCGGATCGCCGCGTCATGGGTCCAAAGGGCTGACAGGATCGCATGGGTCGCCTTCAGCGCGTCGACGCCTTGCTCCGGCACGCCGAAATAGGCCGAGCGGCCCCGGACCGTGATGTCGGCGATGAAGAAGCCGATCTGGGCGGCATAGACGTTCAGGCAGGTTGGCTCGACATAGACGGCAAAGCCCGGGCGGGGGAGGGTGCCGTCGTCCAGATCCCTGCAGAAGTGGCGCATCCCGGCACTGACGCCCGAGCCAGGCTCGCCGCTCTCCTCGTCGCCGACGAAGGCGAACTGGACGTCCTGGGCCAGCGGGATGCCGGCCTGATCCAGCAGATGCACGGCCGCCAGGGTCATGCAGATGCCGGCCTTCAGGTCGGCGGCGCCGCGGCCCCAGAGGCAGCCGTCGGCAATGGCGCCACCGAACGGATCCTCGCGCGGGTCACCGGCCCAGCGCTCCCGCCAGCCGCGGACATGAACCGTGTCGGTATGGCCGATCAGGAGCACCGGCGGCCGGTCGCTGCCGCTGCGCCGGGTCGCGGTCACGTTCGGCCGGCCAGGCAGGAACTCTGCCGTCCGCACATTCTCGGCGCCGATCCGGTGCAGCTCATTGGCGAGAACGGCCGCGAACGCAGCTTCCGCGCCGGTGACGCTCGGCACGCCCATCGCGCGCCGCAGCAGGGCCAGGGCGGCGGTCTCGTCGAAGCTCGCGGCGAGCCTGGCGTGGAGGTCGTTCATGCCGCAGCGTCCGCATAGGGTTGTGGCGGTGGCCCGAATTCGGCCGGCAGATCGGGCAGGCTGAACAGCTCGTTGTGCAGCTGGTGGAGCGCCATGGCGATCGCACCCATCAGCGTGGCCCGGTCGCCGAGCGCGGCAGGTTCCACCAGCACCTGGCGCGGCAGGCAGTCGGCCGTCAGCCGGCGCACCCGCTCCAGCAGTTCCGGGCGGATGCCGATGCTGCCGCCGAGCACCACCTGCTCCGGATCGAGCAGCGTCGCCACCGACAGGATGGCCAGGGCCAGAACACGGGCCGTCGCGTCGATGGCGGCCATGGCAGCCAGATCCTCCGGCAGCCGGTCAAAGATCGCCCGCACCGTGGTGGCGACCTCTCCGCCGGCGGCCCGGTACGCCTGGATGATCCCGTGCGTGCCGATGCCACGCTCGAGTGCGCCTACCTCCCGGCTTTCTCTAGTGAACGGGTCGGCCCCCAGCGGCAGATAGGCGATCTCGCCCGCCCCGCCGCGGGCACCACGGACCAGGCGGCCATCGATCAGGATGCCCATGCCGATCCCGGTGCCCAGCGCGATGAAGACCAGGTCGCGGCAGCCGATCCCGCGTCCCTGCCATTGCTCGCCGATGGCGCCGAGATTCACGTCGTTCTCGATGAGCGGCGCCTGGCCCAGCAGCCTGGTCAGGCTGCCGACTACATCGAGGCGGTCGAAGCCCGGCAGGTTGGGCGCCAGCTCAATGGCTCCGGTCGAGCGGTCGAGGACGCCAGGGCTGCCGATCACCACCATGCGCAGCCGGTTCGGCGGAATCCCAGCACGACGGAGCAGCTCCTGGTGGAGCGCACCAATCTGCTGGACCACGGCCTGGCCGCCACGCGGATTGGTGTCGATCACGTCCTCAGTCACGACCGCGCCGGTCAGGTCCGCCAGCCCAGCCCGGATCTTGGTCCCGCCCAGGTCCACGCCCATGACATAGGCGGCGGCGGGCTCGATCCGGTAAGTAATCGCGGGGCGCCCGGTAGCGCTGCCGACCTGCCCGACCGCCGCGACCAGGCCCGAATCCTCCAGGACTCGCACGACCTCGGAGATCGTCTGCTTGGACAGGCCGGTCGCCCTGGCCAGCTGCACGCGGGAAATGGGCCCCTCCCGCAGAATCATCGCCGCGACGTTGCGCACCGAAAGCTGGCGGAGGATCGGCCGATCGCTCATCTGCGCCTAGTTCGTCATGGTGACGAACTAAGTCTGCGCGTCGAGGTGATCGAGGTCAAGGGCAGGGCGGATAGAGCAAGATTGGCGCCTGCTCCGTCAGGCGTCTCAGTGCTACGATCGCCCCTTGGAGGCTTTCATGGTCGTTCCTCGCTAAGGGGGCTGTCCAATGCGTGTCCTGTTGTTCTTTGCCGCTGTGCTGCTTCTTGCTGCTGCAGAAGCATCGGCAGTACAAGTGATCATGGACGGAAAGCAGGTGGATGTTCCCGTCTGTGGCGGTTTTGTCGGAATCAAATGTCATAGAAACGAGTGGTGTGACTTTCCCCTATATGCTCGCTGTGGCGCAGCAGATCAATTTGGCGTTTGTCGTCCACGCCCCGAAATATGCACTAAAGAATATCGTCCGGTATGTGGCTGCAATGGCAAAACCTTCAGCAATGGATGCGAAGCCGCTGCAGCTGGATATGACGTTGCTTATGCTGGTGTTTGCCGACAGGGCTAGGTGGAATAACCGTAGCTAGGTCAGGGGTGAGGGCTCAGCTCATCGGTGGCTGTGGTGATCAGCACCACCTGCCATGGAAGGATACGGCCGGCTTCACCGCCGAGCTGATCGCTGAGGGCGGCACGGGCAGATCTTGTATCTCCCTGCGGTCAAAGCTGTGCAGGCGGGTGCCTAGTCTCCTCGAAAACAACCCATCTGAGGCAGAAAGGGATGTCTTGCTGCTTGTCTTCCTGGGGTTAAACCTAACCGGTGCAGGATTCCTCCTGCGAATGGACTGCAATGGAGCCGGCAGTTGACCGAGTGCAGCCTGAGCTCGAACATCGACATCAGTGCCTAAGCCGATAGGCCATAGATATGGCGGATGTACGATTCCACCTGCGCCGAGCGCACCGAATCGAACACGGTCTCGCCTGCTAACGCCTTGATTAGTTCCTCCTCGGTACAGCCTGTCGTCCTGGCGATCAGCGCCAGAACGCCTGGTGACTGCAAAAGGATCGCCCGTATCCGCAGTGTGCTTGGTCTCATCGCCATCACCTCCAGACCTTTGGCGCTTTCGACACAGCCTAGTCGCCTGCAGGTCCAACGATCCATTAGAGGCGTTCAGCAAGCCAATAGCAATATCCCATGGGGTGCTGACAATGTTCCACCCTTTGGATCGAGCCTGCCTCTAGGATGTGTCTATTTCGATGAACTGAACTCCATTGACCGGTTGTCCCGATCACCATGGCTAGGGCAGGCGTCGACGGCCGATTCTCCTAAGTAGTGAACTGACCGAGACGGAAGGTTCCCTTCCGCTCGGGGTGGCATCATCTCGGCGGGATGCGCGAAGGGATCACCGTCGAGGTTTCGGCCGCCGATCGCGCCCGCCTGAAGGCGATCGTGGCCGACCGTAACAGCCCGCAGAAGCACGTCTGGCGGGCCGCTGTCATCCTGGCGACGGCCGAAGGCTGCGGCACGGCCGAGATCATGCGCCGGGCCGGGGTGTCGAAGCCGTGCGTCTGGCGCTGGCAAGCGCGGTTCATGGCTGAGGGCGTGGCCGGGCTGCTGCGCGACAAGACCCGCCCGCCCGGCACGCCGCCGCTGCCGAGCGCGACCGTCGAGCGGGTGGTCGAGCTGACCCACCAGGCGCCCCCAGGCGAGGCCACCCATTGGACGGGTCGGGCGATGGCCGAGGCGGTAGGAATCAGCCTGAGCGCCGTGCAGGGCATCTGGAAGGCGCACGGGCTCGTGCCGCACCGGGTGCGGACCTTCAAGCTGTCGCGCGACCCGGCGTTCATCGCCAAGCTGCGGGACGTGGTTGGCCTCTACCTGCACCCGCCGACCCACGCGGTGGTGCTCTCGGTCGACGAGAAGAGCCAGATCCAAGCCCTCGAGCGCACCCAGACCGGGCTGCCGATGAAGCAGGGCCGGTGCGCGACTGCGACCCACGACGACCAACGCCACGGCACGACGACCCTGTTCGCGGCGCTGAACTTGCTCGACGGCACCGTGATCGGCCGCTGCATGCAGCGGCACCGCCACCAGGAGTTCCTGCGCTTCCTGAACACCGTCGAGGCGGCGGTCCCGGCCGGCAAGCTCGTGCATGCCATCCTCGACAACTACGGCACCCACAAGCACCCCAAGGTCCTCGCTTGGCTTGAGCGTCATCCCCGCTGGACCTTCCACTTCGTCCCGACCTCGTGCTCCTGGCTCAACGCGGTCGAGACCTTCTTCGCCAAGCTCACCCGCAGGCGGCTCCGGCGCGGCAGCTTCCACTCGCTGGTGGCCCTGCAGGCGGCGATCAACCGCTTCGTCGAGGAGGCGAACGAGGACCCCCGGCCCTTCGTCTGGACCGCCGAACCAGAAGGCATCATCGAGAAGGTGCGGCGGGGGTACCAGGCGTTCCGGTCACTCCAGTAGCTAGCCGCTCTCAAACAGCTGGCTAGTTTTGGCACTCTCAGATATAGAGTGCTAACTAGAGGGCAGTCAGCTCAAGGAGGCGCACGCCATGGTATTCAGGCCGTTGCACGACCGGGTCGTCGTCCGCCGCATTGAGGGTGAAGAGAAGAGCAAGGGCGGGATCATCATCCCGGACACTGCCAAGGAAAAGCCCCAGCAGGGTGAGATTGTGGCGGTCGGCCCGGGTGCCCGCGACGAGAGCGGCAAGATCAATGCCCTCGACGTCAAGGTCGGCGACAAGGTGCTGTTCGGCAAGTGGTCGGGCACCGAGGTCAAGATCGACGGCGACGATCTG
>NZ_WUJP01001020.1 GCF_009806515.1 Geminicoccus flavidas
GTCTCGGCCAAAGAGCCCGATTGGTTCAGGCTCGACCCGTCACACCTCATCCTGGTGCGGTACACCTAGAAGAGCGTGGCATCGGACCAAGGCACAAGCAGTTCCGCCTCCTGTAAATGGAGCAGTTGGAGCGCCGCATAATCGTGGGTCTGGCGATCCGGGAGAAGGTCGACCCAGTTGCGGACCGAGCGTTCGAGGGTCAGGTCGGCGGTGACCTGATCGAGATGGTGCGCGACAGCCTGCACCGCCTGCAGGTCGAGCCGCAGCAGTGAGGGCATCCGCCGGCCCAGGTTTCGTCCCGGGCCGGCGACCTACCACGGCACCTGCTGGAAGCTCAGCCCTCCGCGTGCTCCGCCGGCAGGCGCCGCGGCGGGGGCAGTGTGCCCGAGATCTCCAAAATCAGCTTGCGGGTGAGCGCCTCGCCGAACTGGGCGAAGTCGCGCGCCTCGACCACGAAGCTGCCGGGGCCGCCGATGACGAAGCGGTCGAAATAATCCGGCAGCGGGCCTGAGGGCTCCCAGGTCGTATAGGTCAGCCGGCCGTCGATCGTGCCGATCGGGCGGTCGTCGATGATGGCGAGCCCGTTGACGGTGATGCCGGCGGCCAGGGCTGCGTCGCGCGCCTTGGTGATGGCGCCGTCGGAGGGATCGCGGCCATCGGCCGAGACGTCGATCACCTGCCTTGCGGCTTCAACCGGGGCCGAGGCCAGGAGCTGGGTGGCGTGCCGGATGCCCGTGCTGATCGAGGTGTCGCCGCTGTAGGAGCGGGGGGCCAGCGCGATCAGCCGCCCGAGCGCTAGCACCTCCTCGGCACTGCGCACCACCGTCCAGTCGATGACCGTGCTCGCCTCGCCGCGGCCGGCGAACTCCACGTAGGCAATGGCGGCGGCACCGGTCGGGCCGCCCAGGATGCGGTCCACCACGGCCGGTTCGGCGAAGGCCTGGGCGTAGCCCGCCTTCTGCAGCTCGAACTCGGACTGGTCGATGCTGGTCGAGGTATCGGCCAGCAGGACGAGGGCCAAGTCCACGGGCTCCGCCGCCCGTGCCGCCAGCGGCAGAGCCAGGAGAGCGGACAGGAGGAGGATGCGCATGGCTGTTGATGCTCCCCGGTTCTGCCCGCCGCTGCGGCGCTCGTGCCGCCGGTGGGGCAAGGACGAGGTTAGAGGATGCCCTGCCTCCCCGCCAGAGCGCGCGGCCCTGCCTCGCCCGCCTAGAATGCCATGGCGAGCTTCAGCGCCCCGCCCTACCGCTCGGTGTGCCCGTCATTCCATCCATCCAACTGCTGCTCACCGCATAGCAGATGGGGACAGACTTCAGGAGCTAACGGGCCCTAGTCTGCACCAGCGCGCAACGCGAGAGCGCGAACAGCCGACCGTGCAGGCAAAGTAGGCGATCACGACGCTACCGAGCTTGGTTTTCTTCGGCTAATTACAGATGGTTATGATGCTGAACACCTTGCCAGGCGCGCGGCTGATCGTGATCATGCCATCGGCCTCGAACCGGTCGAGGAGGAGGCGGATCCGCTTGCGGGACATGCCGCCTTGTTCGGCGAAGGCTGAGACCGACAGGGCCAGCTGGCCGCGCCGAAGCATGAACAGGCCGCCCCGGAGCCGGACCGAAGTGTCCTGGTAGGCGGCCATCTTCCGCAACCGGGACCACAGGCCTTCCGCGTCGAAGTCCTGCAGCAGAGGATGATCGAGGGTTCGGCGGTAGTCCTTCACCCAGCCGCCGTACTGGCTGTGCCTGGCTGATGCTGGCCGCGGCGCTACCATGCCCCGGTCCTGCCTCATCGCCAGCTCCTCCCTTGCGAGAGTGAGTCACCGACTAGAGGGGAACCCGGTGCGAGTTCCCGTGCAGGGAGGGCGAGCTCCACCGCGAGCCAGCAGCGGCCTCGGTTCATCGCGTGCCTCAGAGCCGGCATCCTGGGCCTGTGTGGCAGCGACGCAGGCAGGTGGAGAGGGGGGCGCTCTTGCTCTGGACGATGCGGCTGGACGATGGCTGCCGTTCCATATCCGCACCGCGCTGCGGTGGCGCGTCTGCCTAGTTCGGGAATAGTTCGGGACTCAAAGGACGCATTCAGCCCGTTTCGGTCCCGATCGGATTCTATCGCCTCATTGCCGAATTCGGCGCCATCCCTTATGAAACCGCCCGGCGGGGTGTGGCGCAGCCTGGTAGCGCATCTGCTTTGGGAGCAGAGGGTCGTCAGTTCAAATCTGACCACCCCGACCAGAAAATCAAAGGCTTATGAGCTGTCCGCTCACCAGCGGAAAATTACTGGTGAGCACATGGTGAGCAAGACCCTCCCTGTGGATCCACGTAGGGGGTACGTCTCGTATGTCGGTCGCCTAGCGCTGTCGCTCACCAGCGCGGGCACGGCACGGCGCTGGTGAGCGACCCAAGGGTCTGGCGCTCCCATGTGCACGATGCTTTTCGCGCGCGACCCCTTGCTACCTTTGCTAATTTGCTACCCTTGGGTCGCAAACCCGCGCCACGCCTAAAGATCTGGCCGCTTCGGCGGTCTGCTACCCGTTGCTACCGCTTGCTACCCGTCGTGATGCGCTTCGCTCTGGGCACGTGAACGTGTTGTTGCTCGCTCGGGCTTGCTGCCTGCCGGTTAGGTGCCCGCGCCTTTGGCCGAGATGGATGCCCGACGCGCTGGCTCGAGCCGACATCTCGGGTGGACATGGACTGGCGTTGGTCCCGTGGACCACGGCGCCCCTGAGGTCGTGGATGCCCCCCGGTGCGGGCAATCGCATCAGCCCCGAATGGAGGATTTCGCCGTGGATGTCAGCGGTGCGGGTCGCAGGACGTCCAACACGCTGGTCACGAGCCTGCCCGTCATGTGCGCCGGCCCATTGTCAGGCAGTGGGTTCAGGGATGCCGCCATCGCCTCCTCAACAGCCCGCACCAGCGGTTCGAAAGCCGCCAGGTCCCGCTTCTCAATCGGCTGAATCCCGCTCCACCGGAGTATCGGCATCTCCTTCCTCCTCAGCGAAAGTCCCTGGTCGGCAGCTTGATGCCCGAGCCCAGCCGCAGGTCGCGGATGTAGATTCCCCGTGGCGGGTGCCCCGGCTGGCTCCTCGAGCCGATGCTGGTCATGCGGAACATCATCGCGAGCGAGGTGACAGGCGGTGGTGCCACCTGCCTTAAAGAGCTTTGCCGATTCTCCTGAGCTTATCCACTACAGCACACGCAACGAGGTCGATCGGTGGTGTCAATGACGGTGAGGGCATCGCTGCTTCAAGTGAATTAGCCGAGCGCATAGAATATCGTCTCTGGATCCTCGGCAGCACAGTAGAAATGCAAGTGACATCAGCTTCGCCATATCCTCACTTTCCTGTAAGTATAAATCATGCCAAGGTTTGTGATTGAAATCGCAGCCGAGAGGCCGCTCTATGTAGTCCGCGTAGCTGACGCTTCGCCTCTTCCTGATTCTTGACAAGAGTGGCCCATGTCGATTTCCGACACGATCTTCCGTCCCTTCGAAAGGTTGATCCGGCCGCTCGACATCCCCTACCGGCCGCTGCCTTCCAAGGGACCGGTCGCGGTCCTTCTGCACTTCATCTCGATGTTCCGCGGCGTCCTGATCGCCCTGGCGCTGTCCTCCATGGCGATCGAAGCCATCAATCTCACGATCGTCTGGGGGCTTTCGGTCATCGTCGATGGCGTGACGCAACAGGGCGCGGTCGCTTTCCTGCAGAACGAATGGCCGCTGCTTGCCTTTCTCGGCTTTCTGATCTTTCCGGCCATGCCGGTCGCCTCGTTCCTTCTCAACACCCTGAACTCACATACGCTCGGCGTTGGCATGCCGGCCGCCATCCAATGGCAGGGGCACAAGGCGGTGGAGGGGCAGGACCTCGCGTTCTTTCAGGATCTGTTTGCCGGACAGGTCGCCTCGCGCCTCGCGCAGGTGGCATCTGCCGTCCAGCAGCAGATCATTGCCGCCTTTCAGTCCATCCCGCGCTTCTTGCTGCAGATGATCGGCTCCGTGATTCTGCTCAGCAGCCTAGCCTGGCAGCTCGCCCTGCCGGTCGTCGTCTGGATCGCGCTCAATGTGGCGCTCGCCATCAGGATGGCGCCGATCTTTGTCGAACGCGCGCGCAGCACCGCCAAGCAGCGCAGCCTCGTCGCTGGCGCGATCACCGATCTCTACACCAACATGCAGATGATCAAGCAGTTCGCGGCCGAGGACAGCGAGGCGGGCGCCATCCGCCGCATCATTCAGAAGGCCATCCAAACCCAGCACAGGGAACAGCGCATCTACCGCACGTCGGAACTGACCGTGGTGGCGCTCAACATGGCCCTCTGGCTGGCAATGCTGTCGATCGGCTTCTCGGGCCTCGTCAACGGCTTCATCACCGTGGGCGAGTTCGTCGGGGCGGTCTACATCCTCCACCGGCTGTCCGGGCACACCTTCACCTTCCTGCAGATGGGCCAGCAGATCTTCCAGGCGCTTGGCACCATCAAGGACGCCATGCCGGTCATGACGACGCCGCCCACCATCACCGACCGGCCGGACGCGGCCAGCCTCACGGTCAGCCGTGGGGAGATTCGCTTCGAGAATGTCCGCTTCGCCTACAAGTCCGGCAAGCCCGTCATCGACCAGCTGTCGCTGATGGTCCGGCCCGGCGAGAAGGTGGGCCTGGTCGGCCTCTCCGGGGCCGGTAAGACCACACTCACGAACCTGCTGCTGCGCTTCTACGATATCAAGGACGGCGCGATCCTGATCGACGGGCAGGATGTCCGCACGGTCACGCAGGCAAGCCTCCGGCGCGCGATCGGGGTCATCGCGCAGGACGTCGCGCTGCTGCACCGTTCGGTGGGCGATAATATCCGCTACGGGCGGCCGGAGGCGACGCAGGACGAGATCGAACAGGCGGCAAAGACGGCAAGCGCTGATGCTTTCATTGCCGATCTCGCCGACAGTGAAGGCCGCAAGGGCTATGACGCCTTCGTGGGCGACCGCGGCATCAAGCTCTCCGGCGGCCAGCGCCAGCGTGTCGCCATCGCGCGCGTCCTGTTGAAGAACGCCCCGATCCTGGTGCTGGACGAGGCGACTTCCGCCCTCGACAGCGAATCCGAGGCCGTTATCCAGGAAAGGCTCAACCTGGTGATGGAGGGAAAGACGGTGATCGCCATCGCGCACCGTCTTTCTACCATTGCCCGC
>NZ_WUJP01001021.1 GCF_009806515.1 Geminicoccus flavidas
ATGGACCGGATCGTCGTGCTCGACCACGGGCGCATCGTGGAAGAAGGCAAGCCGGACGAACTGGTGGAACTGGACGGCCTATTTGCCCGCCTGTGGAAACGCCAGACCGGCGGCTTTATTCCTGAGGAGATCAACTGATAGCGCCGCTGCGAAGCGGGGGCAGATGAGGCTGGCGGTGGCGGACTTGCGGTCCCGCAGGCTGCCTGCAAAGCAAAGCCGCCCCGGGGCGGCTGCTCGGCTGGACGAGGCGCTGGCCAGCGGCCTGCTCAGGTCCTCGAAGCGCTCGGCCACGAGGAGGACGACCAGGATGACCTCGCCTTGCTCATAGCCTTGCCGGTCATCTCCGTGTTCTGCGTCCTCCCGTGTACCTGTGCAGCGACATGACGAAGGAATGCCTCACTGACTGCCCTCTTTGGAGGTGCTGCTCTCAAGTCAGCACGTCCAGGCCGAGATCCAGGATCGGGGCGCTGTGGGTCAACCATCCGACCGAGATCAGGTCTACGCCGCTGGCGGCGATCGCGTGCACGGTGGCAGGGCTCACCCGGCCTGATGCCTCGGTGATCGCGCGGCCGGCAACCATGCGGACGGCCTCGGCCAGGACGGACGGCGCCATGTTGTCGAGCAGCACGGCATCCACGCCAACCCGCATGGCCTCCTCGAGCTGACCGATGGTGTCGACCTCCACCTCGATCTTGACGAGATGGCCGGCCATCTGCTTCGCCCGCTCGATCGCGACGGCAACCCCGCCAGCGATCGCGATGTGGTTGTCCTTGATCAGGATCGCGTCATCCAGGCCAAAGCGATGGTTCAGGCCGCCGCCGGCGCGGATCGCCTGCTTCTCCAAAGCCCGCAGACCGGGCGTGGTCTTACGTGTACAGGTGATCCGCGCCTTGTGCGGCCGCACCGCCGCAACCATGGCCGCCGTGGCGGTCGCGATCCCAGATAGGCGCGAAGCGAGGTTCAACGCGGTCCGCTCGGCAGTGAGGATTGCTCGGGCCGAGCCGTCCAGCAGCAGCACGGGCTGTCCGGCCTCGACCGGATCTCCATCGCTGCGCAGGGTTTCGATGTGGATGGCAGGCTCGATCAAACGGAAGGTCGCCTTGGCAACCTCGATCCCAGCGAGCCGGCCTTGCTGACGGGCAGCCAGATGGCAGCGCATCCGGGCCTCCGCGGGCACCACGGACATGGTGGTGATATCGCCAGCCCGGCCGAGATCCTCGAGGAGTGCCGCGCGGATGACTGGCTCGACCAGGAGGGTGGGCAAAGGGTCGATCATGATACTCTCCGGACGAGCGAGGGTTAGGCGGCAGCCGGCAGCAGCCGGTTGTCCGGCTCAGGAAAGTCACGGCGGTAATGGCTGCCGACGCTCGTGCGCCGGCCCAACGCCGCGGTTGTGATCATCCGACAGACGAACGTGCGGTCGGACTGATCGCCAGACTGGTCCAGCCACGTGATCACGTCCTTGAGGCCAGTCTCATCGCGAACCACACCCACCTTCGCCGTCATCAGTCGGCGCAGCTCAGTCACCAGCTCGTGCGACGGCGGAGCTGCTGGCAGTTGTGCGGGAGCAGAGCTCGGCCTGCCGGACCGTTCTAGGTGCCCGGTAATGTCCAGGGCTGCCCAGCGCCCGAAGACCAGCCCTTCCAGCAGAGAGTTGCTGGCCAGCCGGTTGGCGCCATGCAGCCCACTCGCGGCCACCTCGCCGACTGCCCAAAGGCCCGGCACGGAAGAGCGGCCACAATGGTCCACTGCAATTCCTCCCATGTGGTAGTGGGCGGCCGGCAGCACCGGGATCGGCTGGCAGAGAGGATCGAGCCCGGCTTCGCGACAGGCGGCGAAGGCTGCGGGGAAGCGACTGGCCAAGGCCGGACCCGGCGATGTCCGGAGGTCGAGGAAGACCCGGCGCCCGGCCTCGATCTCCGCGCCAATGGCACGCGCCACCACGTCACGTGGTGCCAATTCCGCACCCGGCACGTCCTGCATGAAGCGTCGGCCGTGCTCGTCAATGAGCACCGCACCCTCGCCGCGAATGGCCTCCGAGGCGAGCGGCATCGGGTCCGGCCCGGTCGCCAGCGCGGTCGGGTGGAACTGCACGAATTCGAGGTCACGCATGACCGCGCCGAGCCGTGCCGCCATCGCAAGGCCCGTGCCGGTCGCTGTCAGGGGATTGGTGGTGGCGGCGAACAGACCGCCGACACCGCCGGTTGCCAACACCACTGCCCGGCCGAGAATCTCCTCCGACCCGACCCGCACTCCACAGACCCGGCCGTGGCGGTCCTGCAGGAGCCCGGTCACCTGCGCATGGGCACGCCGCTCGATGGCTGCCTCCCGCGCCGCAGCGGCGGCGAGTGTCGCCAGCACCACGCGGCCGGTGCCGTCGCCCTCGGCGTGGACGATCCGCCGCCGGCAGTGGGCGGCCTCCAGGCCGAGCGCCAAGCGGCCACGCGCATCACGGTCGAAGGGTACGCCCCAGCCGATCAGGTCGTCGATCGCCGCCGGTGCCGCCGCCGTCACCCGGTGCGCCACCAGAGGATCGGCCAGTCCAGCGCCGGCGGCGACCGTGTCCGCCGCGTGCTGGTTCGGCGCGTCGTCGGCACCGAGCGCCGCGGCGATGCCGCCCTTTGCGAGCGCGGTCGCGGTCCCCTCCGGCGCGGCCGCGGCGGTCAGCAGCAGGACGGGCATCGGCGCCAGATACAGGGCGGTCGCAAGGCCGGCGATGCCGCCACCCACCACGACTACCCGGTCAGGATGGGTCATGGCCTCAGTGCACCTCCAGCATGCGCTCGATTGCGTGCCGCGCCCGTGCCGCCACGACCGGATCGACCATGATCTGGTGGCGCATGGTCTCCAGGGCCCGGCGGATCTTCGGCAGAGTGATCCGCTTCATGTGCGGGCAGAGATTGCAGGGCCGCACGAACTCCACTTCGGGAAAGGCCACGGCGACATTGTCGCTCATCGAACATTCGGTGATCAGTGCCACTTTCTTCGGCCGGCGTGTCCGCACGAAGCTCACCATATCGGCGGTCGAGCCGGCGAAGTCGGCGGCCTCGACCACGTCGCGCGGGCATTCCGGGTGCGCCACCACGGTGACGCCTTCATGGCCGAAGCGGATCCGCTCGATATCGCGCTTCGTGAAGCGCTCGTGAACCTCACAGGCGCCTTCCCAGAGGATCATCTCGACTCCGGTCTCGGCAGCGACATTCCGAGCCAGATGGGCGTCGGGGATGAAGATGACGCTCGGTACGCCCAGGCTCTCGACCACCCGCCGGGCATTGCCCGAGGTGCAGCAGATGTCGGATTCGGCCTTCACCGCGGCGGAGGTGTTCACATAGGTCACCACCGGCACGCCCGGATGCTTCGCTTTCAGCACGCGCACGTCCGCCGCGGTGATCGACTCGGCGAGCGAGCAGCCGGCTTCCTGATCTGGGATCAGCACGGTGCGTTCCGGATTAAGGAGTTTCGCGGTCTCGGCCATGAAATGGACGCCGGCCAGAACGATGATATCGGCATCGACCGCGCGTGCCTCGCGGGCCAGCGCCAGACTGTCGCCGGTGATGTCGGCAACCCCGTGGAAGATCTCCGGGGTCTGATAGTTGTGCGCCAGCACGACCGC
>NZ_WUJP01001022.1 GCF_009806515.1 Geminicoccus flavidas
GTTTCGCTCACGCTTCAGCCGCTGGATCGCCTCGATCTCGGGCAGGAAGACTGGCCACTCGAAGCTCGGGATCACCTGCTTCACCCGCTGATAGACCGCCTCCATGCCATCGCTTCCCTGCCGGTTCGTGCTTGGCATCATCTCGTTGTCCGCCCCTGACACTTTATGCTCAGACCGAGCATAAGACGGGCGCACTATTCCACCAGACGTCCCTTCGCGCAACGCGTTTATACGCTAACTGAGCATAAGCCCGTCATAAGCGGTCACCACCCGGACATGACGGATGTGAGCCAGCATCGGCTAGCTGGGCGACGCGCGGCCGCCGCTCGCCCGCAGGCCGATGGTGCCGGCGCCAATGCGCACGCCGGGTGCCGGTCGTTCCAGCACCACCTCCGGACGGAAGCGCATCAACCGGGCCGGCCGGCCGCCACTCGCGCGCGACATGCCGGGTGCAGGTTCGACCAGCCCGCCCTGCTCGACCAGCCGCCGGAAGTTCTGCTTGTGCAGGAGCGCGCCCGAAATCGCTTCGGCGGTATGCTGAAGTTCGAGCAGGGTGAAGGCGGGCGGCATCAACTCGAACAACACCGGGCGGTACTTGATCTTCGCGCGCAACCGGCCGATCGCGGTGGCGAGGATCCGGCGATGATCCAACCCCATCGCGACGGAGGGCGGCAAGTCGGCCGGCTGCTTGCCCGCATCGCGTAAGGCCTCTGCGACCAGCCCTGCCTCATAGGCGAGTTCGTAGCGTTCCAGCACCCGCTCATTGTCCCACTCGATCCCGTCACCGAATGTGAGCCGTACCCGCTCGCGCCGCCGCTTGGCCTCGTCGATCGTGGGTGCTGTCTCCGCCCAGGCCTGCAGCCGCTCGGTCATGAGGGCGAGCAAGCGATGATCGCGCCGGTGATCCTCCCACGGCAGGTGATCGTACCAGTCTCGCCAGGACGAGGCGGTGGCTCCCGCGGGCTGCGCATCGCGCACCAGCGCCAGATACGCCACCGAGATCGGCCGGCCGGGTGGTCGTGCCCTGCCGAACCGGTCGAGATCGCCGAAGGTGTAGAGCTGCTCGACATAGCCGAGCGGCTGCCGGGTTTGCTGTTCCACCCAGCGGCGCAGCGACCGCTCCAAGGTCCGATCGTCGGGGTGCAGCGGGC
>NZ_WUJP01001023.1 GCF_009806515.1 Geminicoccus flavidas
CAGCAGGTAGAGTTGCCGGATCGCCCGGTCCTGCCTGCACCACCAGCACCCGTGGTGATCCAGCCTCGACCGCAATCACGACGGCGCAGAGGTCCACGCTCGCTGCCAGGACAGCCGACATCGTTTCATCTGGTATCGCATTGCTCGACATGATCCCGATCATCGCTCCAGCTTGTTTGGGACTCGAACCCGGCGCGTAGCTTGGGAACTACCGCTCCGCCAGCGAGCTTCCAAAAAGGCACCCAGTAGCTCATAAGGTCGTTGTGCCAAGCGCTGGCGGTTGCTCCTCGCCAGCGCCTCGGGGCATTGGGTGCTAGACGCGTGGGAAGAGGAAGTCGAAGCCAGCTGCGATCGATGCGTCCAGATCGTCGTCAGCTCCAGGTCCAGTCGGGCCCGCATTGAAGCGCATCAGCTCGATCTTGGCGCGCAGGTCATCCAGGCAGCCGACCCGGGCCGAGATAATCTGCCCCTCCAGCTCAAGCCGTCGATCCTCCCAGAACCAGAACGCATCGGACTGCTGGAATTCGTCGAACCGGTCGCGTTCAGCCTGGCACCGGCAGCGCTGCTCCCAGAGGTCCCACAGGGTAGTCTTTGCCGACGCAGATCTGACTTCAGCAGCGGTTGCGGCGACAGCAGTTTGGATCAGGAGGGTGTTTCCTGTGATGCTCATTACAGAGGCCGCTGCGATCCCGGCAAGCAAGGTCTGGCGAGAGATGATATGAGCGTGTGCAGCCATGGCCGATGTCCCTCATCGGTTGGTGGTTAGGCCCGGTGCGGGAGCTATCACCTTCCCACCGGGCCGAATTCGATTGATTTGCAATCGAATGATGGATGGATGCGCTGTGGCCGCGCTTGCGTCAAGCTTAAAATGATGGCATTTTCATCAAATGATCAACGCGACACAGTGCAAGATGGCTCGTGCAGCGCTCTCCTGGAGCGCCAAGGATCTGGCGACCCGAGCGAAGGTAGGAGTTGCCACGGTCAACCGGTTTGAGGCGACCGGAGCACCGCCTAGGCCTGTTATCAGAGAGGCTCTTCAACGAGCCTTCGAAGATGCCGGTATCGAGTTCATTCCCGCGAGCGAAGGCGGAGTAGGTGTGCGGCTAAGGGGGCCATCTCGGGATCGAGGCTAGGCTCGTATCAGTCCAAGCAGCGCCATTATCTGCAACTCCCATTCCGTAATTGTGTCATGCTCTCGCCCAAGGAGCAGGCCCTCTGTGCCACCCTTAGCGGTTCTTCTCGCTCCCTCATGATGCTCCCGCAACCCCCGGAGGAGCCGCTCCATGCTGCAATCATCATACAACCGGGAAACATCGACGGAATCGACGATCGGGTCGCCTGCCGCAGTTCGTCCAACAATTGGAATTCTGCCGTCTCGAGTGGCTCGGCTGATCTGACTCATATGCCTCCCGGCAAAGAGAGCGGCCTGGCTGACCGTCAGGAGCATGCGCCTGCCCCATCGCGCTTGTTGGCATAGGTTTTGTCGGCGCAGATCGTTGTCGCGGCATTGGGGCCTGCGGATACGCCAACGCAGGCACGATGAACGTCACGTCTAAGGCGGGTCGTCAATCTTCTGCCGATATCATTTCAATAATGAAATCATTGATTTCTGAAAAATACCGCGCGAACCTGATTGGTTCGTGCTAATAGTGCTGCGATATTATTATCAGTACACTGCACGGTATTTGATCTTGTCAGACTAGCTATCCCAGAAATCGTGGAGTGCGACTGTGAGATGCAGGCTCAACGTGCAGCCTGCGCATGCCAGCACGCATCAGCCAGCGTGTTGCATCCGCAAGTTCGACTGCCTCTCTGGCGGCATGTAGAATGCGGCTGCGTTTCAGCTGGTCAGCGTTGGGCCAGGCCGCACCACCGCCAATCTGAGCCCTGCCGCCTTCAGGATCTCGAGCGCGTCCGCAAAGGACAGAGGGCCGGCCGCCCCGGCTTCTCGTGAGCGATCACCGCCAGGGCCAGCCGCGGGGGTGTGGCCCGCCACCAGAGAAGATCGTCCGACGATCATCATCGCATGAACGATCTCGGCTACGGACCCATGCTCGAAGGCGTCCTCCAGGAACGCCTGCGCATCTTCTGGCGTGTCCAGATACGCTGCGGCATCGAAAGGCTTGAGTTTTACCCGCTCCATCACTCGCTCCATCATCCCAGACTGGCGCTGACGGTCGGCCATCAGCCAAGTGGTGATGCAGCAAGAGGACCAGGACATCCAGCCCTCTGGACCAAAGAGCGCACAGCTTTTCTACCCGATGTTGCTTGACTGAGCGCCAAGCTTACTGAGCGCCGCCTCGAAACGGAAGGAACTTCTGCAACAAGTGCAACGGCTGTACTGTTGCATCTGTTGCGGAGACCAACAAACACCTGCCGGTGGTGGCCGCACCACGCAACTCGACGCAACAGGCAGTTGCGCATTTCGTTGCGCGCCGCCGGAAGTTCTCTCGATCCGCCTCGCGCATGATGAGGCGCATGAGCTCAGCCTCAAGGGTGCTGGCTGACATCTCTCTGGGGGTTCGGGCTTCAGCCCGATGGCACAAGGCCTGCGTGATCGCGGATGGCTCTAGTCGCGCCATTGCGTTCAGCCTGGCGCCGGGCCAGGCGCATGAACTGCCACAGGCCGTAGGCCTGCTTGGCCCGGCTGCCGGCGTGCCATGGTGGGCGGTGGCGGATCGCGGCTATACCGGCCATGCCTTCCGCGAGCACATCTGGAACCTGGGCAGCCGGCCGGTGATCCTTATCCAGCGGCACGAGGCACCGGTCGCCTGCTCGTGCTGGATCTACCACAACCGCAACCGCGTCGAGCCGCCTTTGGGCCAGGCTCAAGGAGTGGCGCGCCGTCGCCACCCGCTATGGGGAGACCGCGACTTCCTTCATGGGCGCCCTGTGCCTCATTGGCTCCCTCGACGGCTCAAAAGCTAACGGACCCTAACGGAGACAAATCTCCTCATGGCTGTCCATGGCACTATAACGATCGTGTCTTTACTTCGAGGTTCATCATGTCCAGTCGCCTGGAAGTCCTGCTCCAATACCTGCTGCCGAAGCAGCGTCTGACCACCTTCGCCGGCCGCGTCGCCGGAGCGCAGGGAGGCTTGATGACGACCCGGCTGATCCGCTGGTTCGCGGGTAAGTACGGCGTCGACATGAACGAAGCCAAGAATCCGGAGATAGCCAGCTACAAGAGCTTCAACGAATTTTTCACACGTCCACTCAAGGCCGGCGCGCGTCCGCTGGCGGCGGCTGACTTCGTCTGTCCTGTGGATGGCGCGATCAGCCAATTTGGTGCCATTGACGACCACCACATCCTGCAGGCCAAGGGCCACCGCTTCACCACCACGGAGCTTGTCGGCGGCGACACCGCGCTGGCGGCGCAGTTCCGCCACGGCAGCTTCGCCAACCTGTACCTGTCGCCCAAGGATTACCATCGCTTGCACATGCCATGCGACGGCAAGCTCGCGCGCATGATCTACGTGCCGGGCACGTTGTTCTCAGTGAATCCGACCACTGCGCGCGGCGTGCCAAACCTGTTTGCGCGCAATGAGCGCGTGGTGTGTGTGTTCGAATCGCTGGAATACGGTCCGTTCGTGATGGTGCTGATTGGCGCCACCATCGTCGGCAGCATGGCCACCGTGTGGCACGGCGTGGTCAATCCGAAGCGCACCAACAAGGCATCCGAATGGACCTATGTCGACCAGGACATCGTGCTGAAAAAGGGCGAGGAAATGGGCCGCTTCCTTCTCGGCTCGACGATCGTGATGCTGTTCAGGCAGGGCACTATCGCCTTCAACAAAGACTGGGCACCGGAACGGCCAGTACGCCTCGGCGAACTAATGGGCAATCACCCGGCCTGAGCATCTTCTGACATTGCATGCGTGGCGCGTTGAACCGGAGCGAGGCTGTCAAAAATTTCGACGCGGTCGCCATGGCGCAGAAAAGCACCACCAGGTCGGTGGGCAGCCGAGGATCCATCACACGGCATGGACCCACTTGCGGGGGCGGCGGCTGGGGTGCTTGGGCAACTGGCCTTGCCTTGCGGCCACCGCTTTCCGGTAATGAGGCGGCCAACCGAGGACGGTGGCAATGAGGATGATATACCGAGCGGCCCTGGCCTCTGTGTTCCTGGCAGCCGCGGTGCCGGCGCATGCGGCCAATGGCCGGCTGGTGCCGATGGGCGGCATGTCGGTCGTGATCGTGTGGAAGGACGCGGACGCGCACAGCAAGGGGCTGAGGCTCATCCAGTCCGGGGCCGCGGAGGCCAAGCCGGAACTGCTCTCGCCGCTGATCGCCTGCTTGGTCGAACCGAACGCCAAGGCCATCACGACCGACGCCGGCTTTGCCACCCACGACATCATGGTCGTGGATGGTGAGCATGCCGGGTGCGAGGGCAATGTGGCGACCGAGGCGTTCGAGCTCGTGCGGGACTAGAATGCCCGGCGACCGCGGCGCCGGAAGGTCTCGCGCTCGACGTTGGCCACCAGGTCCTGGCTGAACTGGTTCATCGTCAGGCCGCTGGTCGCCACGGGACCGTGGAAGTGCATGTGGACGCTGCCGCCACCGGACCTGCCGCCATAGGAGCCGCCCAGCTTCTGCGCCGTGACGCGCTCCAGCCCGGCCTCGCCGACCTCCAGGATGGTGCGCTTGCTGAAGATCGCGTCGCCGCCGGTGGCCCACTTGATGGTCGAGATCTTGGACTTGTCGTCGCCGACCAGTTTGGTCAGCATGTGGTTCCAAGCAGCGCTGAGAAGCGACTCGACGCTGTTGTATTTGACCGACTGCTGGCCGGTTCCGTATAGCAGTTTGACGCCGTCCCGGCTGCCGACCTCGACGGCCACGCCATCGGTCAAATAGCCGCCTGTCGCGTTCTGCAGCTTGCGCGCCATGGTGCCGATGGTGTTCGCGATCTGTTTTGCGGCGTCTTGGTTCTCCTTGGAGAACTTCTCATCAGAGAGGTTGCCGCCCAGCGACGTGATCGGCCCGGAGCGGTAGCTGACCGTTGCCGACATCATCTTGTCGCTCGGCTTGCTGCCGAACAGTCCTCCCAGGACGCTGCCGAGCAAGCCGCCGGCGATGCTGCCAAGAGGCCCGGCCCAACTGCCCAGGAGTTGACCTAGCCCCGTGCTGGCAAACCACGAAGAGCCGGCCGCGATGCCGCCAATCGCACCGCCAATCGAGCCGCCGGTCGAGCTTCCACCGGTTAGATTGCCGATGATCCCGCCGATGCCCGCGCCCATGCCGGCGTTGCCCAGCAACGTGCGGAGGTCGCCGGTCACTTTGGTGATCGATTTGCCGATGTCGCCCAGCCAGCCACCGACCTTGCCGAGACCACTGGAGATGCTGGAGACCAAGCTGTTGAACGTGCTGCCCAGGCTGCTGAACAGGTTGGACGCCCAGGAGCCGATCGAGCTGAAGATGCTCTGGACGGTGTTGCCCAGGCCGCCGAACATGCCCGAGATGGCATTGATGGCCGAACTGAAGGCCGAGGACAGGGCCGAGCCAAGGCTGCCCGCCCATTCGGCGATGCTGTTGAAGACGTTGCTGACGAAGTTGCCCAGCTCGCCGAACAGGCCCTGCGATGTCGACGTGGCCGCCCCGACGTTGGTCGTCACCGCCGTCCCGGCCGCCAGCGAGTCCTCGCCCATCCCGCCGAAGATCGAGCCGACGAAGTCGCCGAACGAGCCGAACAGGCCCTGGCCCGTGTCGGTCATGGTCGTGTCGTGGCCGTCCCGCCTTCCGAGAAGCCCAGCAGGTCGCCCAGGCCCTTCTGGGCAAAGGCGAACACGCCATCCACGCCCATGCTGATGAAGTCGCCGATCACCGCGCTGGCGAGGTTGTCGAAGTCGAGCTGGCCGGTGCGGACGAAGTCGCCCAGCGTGCTCTTCATGCTCATGAAGGTGCCGCTGAACGCCGAACTGATCTGCTCGGTCCAGGACTGGACGTTCGTCGTGTGCAAGGACCAGCCGGCATCGAGCGACTGAAGCGTGTCGGTGCCGCTCCCGCCCACCAGGCGGAGCGCCTCGGCATTGGCGGTCAGGGCAGGGGTGAGGTTGCGACTGGTGGTCAGGAGGTCATTGCCGGCCGAGCCCATCAGGGACGTGCTGCCGGCTGCGCCCGACATGGCGTCGCCCAACTGCCGGACGCCGCCCAGCAGGTCGTCATTCGCGCCGCCCAGGATTTCGGCCTGGCCGGCGGCGCCGCTGAGCTCGTTCTTGAGGTTCTCGATGTCCTGGAGGCTGTCGCCTGTCAGCTTGCCGAGGTTGCCCACCGACTCTGCCGCGCGATCAACCGATTGGCCCATCGTCTCGGCGGCGGCGCCCGCACTACCGAACAGGGTCTGCCAGGCACTGCCCAGCATGGCCTTCGCGCGATCGATCGCCGACGAGAGCCATCGAACGATCGCGTCGGACAGGCTGCCGAGCTTGTCGCGGATGTAGGTCTTGAGTGGCTCGGCGATGTCGAACAGCGACTTCATCGCCTCGGTGACGCCGGCCAGCGCCCGCCTGGCCGTGAGCTTCACGCCGTCGACCACGCCCGGCGCCAAGGCGGCGAAACGGTCCTGCACGTAGGCGGCAAGCTGGTTGCCGATGTCGAACAGGGACTGCAAGGCCCGCTCGACCAATGCCCGCGGTCGCTGGATCGCCGATGCGATGGCCTCGACCGCCACTTTGCCGATGCGCTGCAGGTCGGCCCCCCTGGCGCTGGCGAAACCTTGGGCGAATCCCTTGAAGTAGCTGAGGATCGTCTGGCCGATGATCTGGGCGCCGCTCAGGAGGGCGCGGCCTACGTCCGACCAGCGGATGTTCTGGAACCAGCCGAGGACGCTGGTGCTGACCTGGGGTGAGAAGCTGACGATGGTCCGGATGATGTTGGTGATGTGCCCGGCGATCAGGCCTGGGACGATCGCCATGACGCGGCCGATGCCGCCCACGAAGCCCTCGCGGAAGCCGGCCACTACGTTGTCGAACAGGCTCTGGATCTTGGCGATCGCGACCCGCCAGGTGTTGGCGATGACGTCGAAGACCGGCTTGGCGGCGTTGACCAGCGGCCCCAGGCTGTTGCGGAACGCGAAGAGTGCGGCCCCCAGGGCAGCCACTGCGGCGACTGCCAGAGCAACAGGCGCGCCGATGGCGGCGACCGCCGCCGTCACGGCCCCCAGGCCGATGATGATCGGGCCCGTGGCGGTGGCCGCGACGCCGGCGATGGTCCCGAGCCGCAGCATCTCCGGGTTCAGCGTCGCCAGCGAGTCGACCAGGTCGGTAGCCGAACGGGCTACCTGAGTGGCCCAATCGGCCAGACCAGCACGCCCGATCGTGATGGCGAGGGTCTCCAGGGCGCCGTCGAGCTGCTCCCAGGAGCCGGTCAAGCCCTCCATATTCGTCTGGGCGATGTTCGCTGGCTTTGGTCAGCGGTCCATCCAGCACCTGGGCGAACTTGGTGGTCGCTTCGGTGCTGTTCGTCAGGCTGATCAGGTAGCGGCCAGCCTCGATGCCGAACAGGTTGATGACATCCGCGGTCGTGGCGCCACTGGCCGCCACGTCCTTCAGGATGTCGTTGAACGGGCGCATCTTGCCCGTGCTGTCGGTGATCTTGATCCCAAGGTTGTCGATGACGGCCGCAGCTTTCTTGGGCGGGTCCAGCAGCCGACCGATCGCGGCAGCCAGGGCCGTGCCGGCCACCTCGGCCTTCACGCCGCTCTCAGCCAGGCCGGCGAGCGTCACCAGCATCTCGTCGAAGCTCTGGCCGGCGCCACGCGCGATCGGCCCGACCTTCAACATCGCCTGCCCAAGCTCGTCGACGTTGGTCTTCGACGAGGCGCCGATGGTCACGAACTTGTCGATGATCTCCGCTGTCTGGTTCGTGTCGAACCCGAACTGGCTCATCGTGTTCGTGATGATCTGCGCGGCACGATCGAACGAGATCATCTCGGCGCCGGCGAAGTTGATGATCTCGCCGGTCATCTTGATGGTCGTGTTGGCGTCGTAGCCGGCCTGCGCCAGCACCTGAAAGCCGTCGGCGACCTAAGAGGCAGAGAAGCTCGTGCTCTTCCCTAGCTGCAGCGCCGCCTTCTCCAGCTTGGCCATGTCGTCGGCCGTACCGCCCAGAAGGGCATTCACGCGCCGCATCTTGGTATCGAGGGCAAAGGCAGCGGCGAGGTTGGAAAGCGTCATCGCTTCGACGTCGTCGCGGGTAATCCACGGCTCGATCTTGCGCGCGATCGTCTCGACGATGGTCACCAGCGTGCCGAACCCGACATCGCCGCCATTGGCCTGCTTGAGTGTCACACCCGGGCATGCGGGTCGGGGTTGCGCTCCATCCTGACCCAGTCGCCGGCGGTCAGCGGCAGGCCCTGGCGGAAGTCCAGCTGCCGGCCGGCAATGCTGACCAGATACCTGGTGGGGTCGGGCGTGGTTACCGGCTTAGGTGCGGTTGCGGTCTCGGACATCAGGGCGTTCCTCAGCGGGCAGGTGCATAGTCGGTGATGGCGCGCAGGGCGGCGCCGATGCGGGCACCTGTCTGGTCGATCTGCCTCATGGCCTGCGTGTAGGGAGCGGCAGCCGCCGTAATCTCGGCCAGCGCCTGTCTCAGATCGCAGGGGCGAAGCACCTCACCAAGACACCGCATCTGCTGCGCTACCTGCGCACTCACCTGACCCACTGAAGCGAGCTTATCTCGACATAGATCGAGCTCTGTCCTATCGCTCGGAGAAAGAAGGCCTGCCGGCATTTGCGTTGTCCTGGCTGAAGATCCTATGCCGGATCATACTGGCCGGGACGGATACCCGCGAGAAAATCCGGGTGGAGATGAGGGTGCAGCTCATTGCCATCAGTCGAGTTCAGGTGACGAGCTGTCAGCAGCTTCGTGCCACCGGTTTCTCCCATTCCATGATCAGGAAGTAGGGCACGCGCCGGTACCGGTCCGCCTTGGCCGGATCGCCGCCGGTGAGAGTCGGCTCCGCGAAATGCGCAGGATGAGCCCCTGCTCCAGCAGGAGGGTCATGTAGGTGCTGGACGGACGAAGGGCCCTCTGAAAGCCTCGGCCCTCGACACGGCCAGCACGAGCCCGATGCTCTGCACCCCGAAATTGTCGCGCCCAGCGCCACCATCCAGGATGTCGCGGCCGAACCCGGCGATCAGCTGGTCGTCACCCTGAGCTGGCTAGTGCTCCACGAGCGCTCGTCTTCATGAAGGGAACCACCGGATCTATGGCTGTTTGATGACGCACATCAGGACGGAGCGTTACGAGAAGATACAGCAATCTTTTCCCCCTAATTCGGTTTACCGCACAGTCAAGGATGTCGAAAATGGCGAAATCCTACAAAATCCCCAAAAAGATTGCCGGAATTCGTATCCCTCGTTCTATTAGGAAGTCAAAGATACTATTGGGATTTCTGCAAAGTCCGCAAAACCGTCAGCTCGCAACTAACATGGTGATGGCGGCAGGGGGTGCTATGGCTACCGTCTTGGCACAACATCGCCCTAGTACGGAACAGGTCAAGCATGCCGCTCAAGGCATGGGCGAGGCGGGCAGCGTTGCAACAGGATTGGTCGCAGATACCGTCAGCCGCGTTGCCCACTCTTTGGTTTCGAGCCTTTCTGCCTCTCGCGAATCCAAGAAGAAGGACGAAACCTACAAGAAGTTCGAGGAGACGCCGGACATAGGCAATGAGAAGCCGCACTAGGTTTTGTGCTCGAAATACGGCTATTGGTGCCGATGCATTAGCCATCTAGAACCAAGAGCATGAGCATCGGGCTGGCCAGCGTGCCAATGGGATGGATGACATGCCCGTTGAGATCGAACG
>NZ_WUJP01001024.1 GCF_009806515.1 Geminicoccus flavidas
GGCTGGAAGTTCCTGACCGGCGAGCCGGACGACATCGAGCGGCTGCGCCGGGCCCTGGGCTTTGCCAGCCTGAACCCGGAATACGACCTCCAGCTCGACAACCACACCGGGATCCTGCGCTACGGCAATGACCGGCTCGGCCGCTGGGCGGCCACCGCCAGCCTCGGCAGGCCCGCCTGGATCGTCAAGGCGGTGACCTCGATCGCGGATGTCGCCTGAGCCGAACTCGTCCTCGCCGGCATTTCCGGCTGCTCTGCTCTATTTTCCGCAAGGGATATTGCTCAATGCTGACCACCACCGAGCGTGCGGCCCGACGCGCACGCGAGCTGCTGAGGGAGATCCAGGCCGAGAAGTTCAGCCGGCGTGATCTCGCCCGGCTTGGCCTGATCGCCGGGAGCGCCTTCTATTTCCGTGGTGCCTCGCTGCGCCAGGCACTGGCCGCCAGTTCGGCCAGCCCGCGCACCACGCCGTTCACGGAGCGGCTGCCGATCCCGGAGCCGGCGGAAGAAGACAACAGCTACCCCTACAACGAGGCGGACCACCAGTACTGCGCGAGCCGCTTCCCGATGAAGAAGATGTACCATCTGCGCGTGCGGGAGCGGATGCACCGGTTCACCAAGGACCTGCGCAGCCCGGTCTGGAGCTATGGGGACAATTTCGGCGGCCCGATCATCGACGCCCGCTATGGCGAGCCGTTCTGCCTGCACATCGAGAACGACCTGCCGTCCGCCGACAAGCACAAGGGCTTCGGCCATCCGGAGATCGCGCCGCACCTGCACAACTTCCACACCGCGTCGGAGAGCGACGGCGGCCCGTGGAACTGGATCCCGCCCAAGAAGAACCCCTCGGGCAAGCCGAACTTCCGCAATCACCACTACAGCATGGCGCGGGCGGGGTTCACCACCACCAAGGGCATCCCGGCGAAATGGGTCGACCCGGTCAATGGCGGCGACCTGCGCGAAACCCTGACCACCCTGTTCCTGCACGACCACCGGCCCGAGTTCACCGCGTCCAACGTCTACAAGGGCCTGGTCTGCATGGTCCGGATGTTCGACGACGACGACACCGGCGACGAGACCACCGGCTGGCAGCTGCCGAGCGGCGACTATGACGTGCCGCTGATCCTGGCCGACAAGCGCTTCGACCCGGACAGCGGCGAGCTGGTCTTCAACCAGTTCGCGCCAGACGGCTATCTCGGCGACAAGCTGACGGTGAACGGCAAGGTCCAGCCCTTCATGCCGGTCAAGCGCCGCAAGTACCGCTTCCGGATCCTGAATGGCGGGCCGTCGCGCTTCTATCGCCTGGTCCTGCGCAAGGATGGCGCCAACCAGCCTTTCCACCAGATCTCGGAGAGCGGCAACCTCTTGCCGCGGACCCGCAAGGACATCACCAGCCTCGAGCTCTGGGTGGCCGAGCGCGCCGACATCATCATCGACTTCAAGAAGTTCAAGAACGGCGACCGGGTCTATCTCTCCAACAACCTGGTAATGATGGAGGACGGCCGCGGCATCGACCGGGGCAAGTCCACCCATCCGGATTCGGCCAGCAACCAGCTCCTGGAGTTCCGGGTCCAGGGCGTGGTCGAGGACCCGAGCCGGGTGCCGAACGCGTTCCGCCCGCTGCCCTCGGTCAACCTCAACGAGGTGGTCAAGGTCCGGGAATGGGTTTTCGGCCGCCAGAACGGCATGTGGCACATCAACGGCAAGCTCTGGGACCCGGACATCGACCATGCCCCGGAGTTCCTGCTCAACCCGCCCGACAAGGTGCGCCGCAACTCGGCCGAGATCTGGCGCTTCCGCAGCACGTCCGGCGGCTGGGACCACCCCATCCACGTCCATTTCGAGGAAGGGATCATCATCTCCGAGAACGGCCGCCAGATCGCCGCGGAGAACCGCTACCGCACCGACATCTACCGCATGGGCGGCACGCGGCGGATCGACGAGATGGAAGTGTTCATGCGCTTCCGCGACTTCCCCGACCCGGACTACGCCAACAAGAGCAGCGACAATGGCCGCTACGTGATCCACTGCCACAACACGCTGCACGAGGACCACGGCATGATGGCGACCTGGAACATCGTGCCCTAGGGCGGTTCCCGATCAGGTGAAGCTGCCTGATCGGGAAGAAATCGCGCCACATTCCATGGCCGGGGCATGTTTCCCTCATCCGGATCATTTCGATCCGGACGGAACATGCTCCAGCGCCGGGGGGGCGCTGCCAGCCCCCATCCGATCATTCCTGGGACGACCCGCCTGGCACTGTCTGCCGGGCGCAAGGATACGCACGCCTTGAGGAGGGCAGATCATGCTTCGCAACCTGTTGCTCGGTGCCGCGGCTTTGGCGCTCGTGGCTGCATGGACACCGGCCAGTGCCCAGGTGGCGCTGCCCGATGTCGAGCTCGAAGGGCCGATGACGCAGGTGAGGGTCTATGCCAAACCGCGGACCGAGGCAGGGCGCTCCGTCATCGGCGAGATGAAGGTGCTGGGTGCCACGGTGAAGGTGCTGGCAAGCGCCCTAGTGCACACACCCACCGCGAGTTCCACCGATACCGCGAGCGCCACGGAGATGCTGCGCGGCTTCACCGCCCAGTCGGACCCGCTGCCCGGTCGCACCCAGGGCGGCTTCATCGGCGGTACCGGCATCGTCATCGGCGAGAGCGTGGGCGGCATCGTCTATGCCAGCGACGTGTTCAGCGACATGTTCGAGCATGTCGTGGTGGGCGAGGCGACCGGCCGGGTCGATGTGGATGGCAGCGGCGTGAAGAAGATGACCGTCAACGGCATGGCGATCGTCCGCCTGACCGACCCGCGCATGCCGGCCGGGCGGCCGACCAACGGCTTCGGGCTCCGGATCAGGCCCAACAGCATCACCCCCGGCACGCTGGTGTCCGCCGAGGGCTATTTCATCCGCGACCAGAACACCCTCTATTACCATACGCTGGAAGCCGACAGCGCCGAGCTGTTCAATACCGAGACCACCCAGGTCAGCATCATGCGCGCCGACTGCCGGGTCCGCGGCGGCGGGCGCGACGAGATCGAGGTGCGCGGCGGCGTGGTCAACCCGGCCGATGCCACCGTGCAGATCCGGATCCCGGACCCGACCCCGAACAACCCGAACCGCTTCACCGCGGTCGGCCTCGTCCAGGCGGTACCGGACAACACGGTGGACCCGCCGCAGGGCCTCTATCGCGCCGACTTCCGCAATCTGACCATCCCGGGCGGCGTCTGCCCGTCCCGGGTCCGCGCCGTGATCCTCGCCACCTCGCCGGGCGCGCTCAACCAGGCCTCCGCCACGGCGGACATGACCGGCCGCTGAGTCAGACGGAACTCCGTGTTCCGGCTGCGGTTGGTCGGGCAGGCCCCGACCTGCCGCTGTGAGGAGCACCGATGCCGACCGTTGCCGCTTCCGCTCGCCCGCCCCACGGCGTGGTCGTGGTGACGGGCGCCTCGGCGGGGGTGGGGCGGGCGGTGGCGCACCGCCTGGCCCGGGACGGCTGCCGGATCGGTCTCCTTGCGCGCGATGCGGCGGCCCTGGAGACGGTGCGCGCCGAGGTCGAGCATCTGGGCGGCCAGGGCCTGGTCCTGCCGGCGGACGTGGCCGATCCCGGTGCGGTGTACGCGGCGGCCGAGCGGGTCGAGCGGGAGCTCGGGCCCATCGACGTCTGGATCAACGACGCGATGGTCACCGTGTTCTCGCGGTTCTGGGACCTGACGCCCGACGAGTTCCGCCGGGTGACCGAGGTGACCTATCTGGGCTTCGTCCACGGCACGATGGCGGCCCTGCGCCACATGCGGCCGCGCGACCGTGGCACGATCGTGCAGGTCGGCTCGGCCCTGGCCTACCGGGGCATCCCGCTGCAGTCGGCCTATTGCGGCGCCAAGCACGCGATCCGCGGCTTCACCGACAGCCTGCGCACCGAGCTGATCCATGACGGCAGCCGCGTCCGGCTCACCACCGTGCACCTGCCGGCGGTGAATACGCCGCAGTTCGACTGGGCGCGCACCCACATGGAATGCCAGCCACGGCCGGCCGGGCAGGTCTACGAGCCGGAGGTCGCCGCGGAGGCGGTCTGCCACGCCGCCCGCCATGCCGACCGGGAATACTGGCTGGGCGGCAGCACCGACCTGGCTATCCTGGGCGACATGGCGGCGCCTGGCCTGGCCGACCGCTATCTGGCCGCCACCACGGTCGAGGGCCAGTGCCGGCCCGCACCGGCCGGGCCCGAGCGGCGGGACAATCTGTTCCAGCCGGTGCCGGGCGGCCACGCGCTACGCGGCTCGTTCAGCCAGGAAGCGAAGACCGACGCCCTGCGCCTGACCGGGTCGGGTGCCCGCCTGCTGACCGCGGCCGGTGCTTTGGGCCTGGCGGCCCTGGCGGGTTTTGCCCTGCGCGGCCGGCGCTGACCGCCAGCGTTGGATGTCATAATCTCCCTAC
>NZ_WUJP01001025.1 GCF_009806515.1 Geminicoccus flavidas
TTGTACATCAACTGAAGCCGTCTCGGCAGTTCGACCTGGCGCAGTTTCGGATCCGGTCCAGCATCCTCTGACCAACTCCACCCGCAGCGGCAGCGCCATCTCATCGGCCTGCAATTCCACCTCCAGCTCCCGCACCCCGTGCTGGCGGAGCAGCAGCCGCGCGGCATGGTGCCGGCAAGCGCCGTGCTGCGAGTTGAAGGACCTGCGCAAATTTTCGGGCAGTCGGCTGCAGCCGCAGTCAATTTTAACGCAGTATGCATGTTATATTTGGCAGCATTCTTGCGTAGAATCTCCTGTAGTCAGGACAAGAAGCAGCCATTACCGGAATATATTGATTTTATAGGTCCGGTCTCTTCTCTTACCGGAGAAGAGCCTGGGGCAGATGCTCGGTCCTGGCCCGGGCACCAGCCGCATCCTGGTGCCCAGGGAGATAACAATGAACCATTTCCTCAGCCTCCTGGACGAGCTTGAGCAGCTCATCACGAACAACAGCTACGGCTGGAACAATCTTCAGGCCGTGGAGGCGGCACGCCACCTGACCAGCAGGATGCGCTCCAGCCCGGAGGCCACCGCCCCCCTATGTCTGCGAGAAGATCGGCTGCCTCGAGAACTAGCTGTCCATCCTCTACTCCCAGCGCAAGCACGTGCCCTGGGGCAGCGCCCAGCGCATCCTGGCGCTTGTCCGGCATAGCTGCGTCACACTGCGCAACCACCTCACGGCTTCTTCTTCCTGAAGAATGCCGGCGAGACTAGGTTATATCCATCGATAGATGGCGTCGTATCTGGCCGGATCCTAGCTGTTCTACTTTCCGAGCCTTGCAGCAATGCCAGCCCAGGCAGCAGAAAATGACCCATTATCTACTGGAATTGCCGGTCATTCTTGGCGGTGGGGTCGGGATTTCCCGGGTCGTTGGTCCGGAGGGAATCCTGTTCACCACCGAGCTAGCGATCCAGCCCGACCAGCGCATTGGCGGGTCGTTCGGCCTGGAGCCGGAGGCGGATGGCGCGACCTTGCAGGTCGACTTTCAGGCGGTCGTCCAGGAGGTGCGCGCGCTGCCCGAGCCCGGCCTGATCATGGTGTATGCCCAGTTCCAGCAGTTGGCTCTGGTTGCCCAGCCACCTCCTCCGGCCCCCTTGGCGCACTAGCGGGACCAAGAAGCCCGGCTGGGCCGGCCGCTAGCCGCCCCGACCGCGCAGGATCTGTTGATCTGGCCGCGGCTCGATCGGCATCACACGTATTTCCCGAAAATTTGATCCAAATTGGTTGGAGTTATTCCAGGTTATGGCGTGGGCTGATCGGATCAGCCATTGCGGGCAGCCGGGGGGAAGCCATGACCAAGCCGCGTTCTACCTTGGGCATCAGCGTGACGGCTGTTGCCCCTGCCGATGCCGGCCTGCTCCACCGCGTGGCAGCGGCCCTGGCCAAGAACGATGATCGGGCCCGGGCCTTGCGCCAGCTCATCCAGAGCGCGAGGTCGCTGGCGGTGCTGGCGCCGACCAAGCACTAGCGGCAGCATCCGGGCGCAGGAGCCAGGCGGTCAGGGTCCCGATGCTGGCCGGGATCCTGCGGATGGCGGACGAGCCGGTCATCCCCGGCTCTACGGGCAGCAGCCGGCTCGATCTGGAGGAGGGACGGCCCAACCGTTTGGCCCCGCCAGGATCTGTGGCAGTAGGGCCGCACCAGAGGTGCGCCGGACTGGCCGATGCCGCCCAGCCCTGGATACGCACGCGCTTGGCTCTAGAAACAGAGAAGCGCCGGCGCTCCTGGGGGGATTTGACGCCGGCGCAAGTTCTCCACGACATTGATCCGCAGGAAACAGCGGGTTCCCTGCAGCGTTCTGCCGGGTTCTCCCCATGTCGGCGCTTCGGTCCGTCCTTCAAGGGAAGGATCGGCTTGGCAATCCTGGCCACGGCGTTCTGGTGGTCGTCGAGACGGCAAGGTCCGGCTGGCTGCCCGCACCTCTACCCCATCCCCGCCCGCTTTCGTCGCAACATCGGTCCGTAGGGGCAAGGCTTTTCGCGGCGATGGTACGCAAACGTGCCGGCAATCCGAACGACGCCCCCATATAACGCTCATCGCCCGCTTTGACCTTCCGGCGCGGGCGGCTGAGAGAGGTGTGTGTGCTCCCGCCGACATCCTACGGGAGCTCGCCATGGCCTCGACTGCTTCCTCCACCCCAGCAACGCGCAACCGCCTGCTGGCCGCCCTACCATCGGACAGCCTGACCCGGCTGTGGCCGCAGCTCACCCCAGTCGAGCTCGAGCTGCGTCAGGTGCTGCACCGGCCGGAAGAACCGGTCGGCACGGCCTATTTCCCCGAGAACGGCTGGTGCTCCGCACTGGCCCCGCTGGAGGACGGCGACAGCGCCGAGGTCGGGCTGATGGGCCGCGAGGGCATGAGCGCTCTGCCGGTGATCCTCGCGGCGGAATTCGACGACCTGGAAGTGATCGTGCAGGCTCAAGGCAGCGCCCTGAGCATTTCGGCGGACGCGCTGCGCCAGGCGATGGCGGAGGATCCGGCCCTGCGCACGCTGTTGCTGCGCTATGCCCTGCTTCATCACGGCCAGGTGGTGCGCACCGGCGCCTGCAATGGCCGCCACCATATCGAGCAGCGTCTGGCCCGCTGGCTGCTGATGGCGCATGACCGGTCCGAGGGCGACACCTTCCCGATGACCCACGAGTTCCTGGGCATGATGCTGGGGGTGCGCCGGGCCGGGATCACGACTGCTGCGGGCGTGCTGCAGAAGGCCGGGTTCATCAGCTACCGCGCCGGGCGGATGACCATCACCGACCGGCCGGGCCTCGAGAGCATTGCTTGCGAGTGCTACGGCATCGTTCGACGTGCGACGGACCGCCTGCTCGGCCGAGCCGCGGGGACAAGGGCCGAATATTGGCGTTGATGCCGCTCTGGAGGATCACCGATCGATATCCGGCTCCCGCTTCCGCGGCAGGTAGCGCGCCCGCAGCTGCCTGGCTTCCTCGAGCAGGGCTTCCAGTTCGGCGATCAGGCGGTCCGCCCGCCGCCGGTCCGCCTCGGTCTGGTCCAGCTTTTCGGAGAGATGAGCCTGGATCGGCTGCTTGTCATGGCTTGGCGCCGTCATCGAAGGCTCCGTCGGTCGGGCCTGACGAGACAGCCGTTCCTACGGGCGTTGTCGGTCCAATTACGTACAAGCCAGCTGCTGGAGCGAGACGAGCCGCTCACCCATGGCCGTGCCTGGGTCTGACCTGATGTTGCACCATCGGGTACAGGACCGGCCCACCGGCGTGGTCATCGGCCTGCTCCGACCTCTATCCTTCTCATCGCCCACAATCCTTCCCGGCTCGGGCGGCTAAAAGAGGTGTGTGCTCCCGTCAAACCCGTGCGAGCACCGCCATGTCTGTTTCCTGCTCTGCCCGTTCCCGTCAGCCCTTGCCGCTGAACCGGGCGATCGCGCAGGCCCGGCTGGCCACCGTGGAGAACCATCTGGCCGCGAGCGAGCTGCGGATCACCCGGATATGGCACTGGCTGGCGCGGCAACAGGCGACCGGACGGGACACCCACGGCAGCGGGGCGATCCTGGCCACCATGGAACAGGTGCTGGCGCAGTGGCGGCGCCAGCGCCAGGCACTGCTGGACCAGCTCTGGCCGACGGATGGTGCCGGCTGAGCCGACGACACTCCATGCCGGAGCAAGGCGTCAGGGGGCACGGTTGCCGCTGCCGGATCGGCATAGAAGGGTCATGCAGCGAGCCGGGGCCGGCTGTGGTGCGAGGCCCGCAACAGGAGCTGCCTCAGTGCGGCTGCGTACTCAGTTCAGCAGGAGCCATGAAGGCATCCGGCTGGCCGCCGGGCGGGCTCCCGAGAATCTCGACAAGGTCGGCGAGCTCCCGCAGATGTTCGCCGATCACCGGGCTCGCCTGGTCGAGCGTCGCGGCCGAGCGCAGGAAGTGCCGGTGCAGGCTCACGCGCAGCTCGGGACTGCCGGTCTCGGCCAGTGCGGCCGTGATGCATACTGTGGCCTCACGGGCCGCAATGGCCTGCAGATGCACGATCTTCACCAGCTCGGCCAGGTTCATGCCGGTCATCTTCGGTCCCCCCTTCGGCTTGCGCGCCCTGCGGGCCGCTGGTTGGCATCGGCGGATGCGGAAGGATCGATCGGCATGATGGCTGCTCCGTGGCCGTGCCTGTGTCACCATGCCGGAATCTATCGGGCAGCCAGTTTCGTCAGGATGACCAAGATCACAGTTGATTTCCGGCAGGTCCCGGTGGGCGGCCCGGCTGGGCGTTCATCCGTCCGGCGATGCGTGGCCGGTCGCGCTGCAGGACGCTGCCGACCGACGCGATCCAGCCGAGCCTTTGAAAGACGGAGCCGGGCAGGTACGATTCGGCACGACCTTGCAGCGCATGCAGCCGGCCAGGGTCACCTGCTTCGACATCAAGGAGACCCTGCGCTTGGCAGGCCCGCATCTGCCCGTGTCGCTCCTTCCGGCCGCCGGCGGCTCGCCCGGTGCACAGGCGGACGGGGCAGCCGTGCGCAAGGGTCGCCGGCGTGCTCCGAAGGACGGCAGCACCGGTGATCAGGCCGGTCCGTCCATGCGCGATTCGATCCTGGCGGTCGCGACGGAACTGTTCACCCTGAACGGGTTTCGCGGCACCAGTTTTGCCGACATCGCCCAGATCCTGAACATCACCACCACCAACATCCATTATCATTTCAAGAACAAGCAGGGCTTGGCCGCCGAGGCGCTCGACCGCTACGCGGCCCGCGTGTCGGAGCATTTTCTGCGGATCTGGCGGGACGAGCAGTCCAGTCTCACGCAGAAGATCGAGGCCACCATCGAGTTCAACCGGGCCTCCTACTACCGCTTCAACCAGCAGGGCCAGCCCGGCCGGGTGTGGAGCCTGCTCACGCGGTTTGCCGGGGATTCCGAGGTGGTCAGCGATCAGATCCGGCAGCGCATCGCGTTGTTCCGGGCAGAAGTCCTGGCCGCCGTGGAGTTCGCGCTGGGGCTGGCGGTGAGCCGCGGCGAGCTCCAGGCCGGCCTGCCGCAGGCCGAGCTGGCGCGCATGCTGAGCTATGCGTTTGCCTATGCCGGCGAGATCGCGCGGGACAGCGGCGGCTTCGCGGCGGTCGAGGCGAACTACCGGGTCCTGCTCGACATGCTGCTGCGCGCCTATGGCAGCCGGTCACGCACGGTGAGGCACCGCCGGGCTAGCTGAGCCCCTGGCCGGCTCACAGGTCCAGGACGAGCAGCGGGGTCCTGGAGCGCGAGACGCAGGGCAGGATGTGGTCGCCGGCCGCGCGCTCCTCCTCGCTCAGGAACGTGTCGCGGTGCTCCGGCACGCCGCCCAGCACCCGGGTCAGGCAGGTGCCGCACATGCCCTGCTCGCAGGACGTGTCGAGCGCCACCCCATGCTCGATCAGCACGTCGGCGATGGTACGCTCGGGCGGGATCGGCAGGATCTCGCCGCTCTGGGCGAGCTGGACCTCGAAGGCCGCGAGATCGGGCCCGGCGATAAGCGGCAGTGCCGTGAAGTCTTCGCGATGCACCGGCAGATCCCGGCCGCAGGCCTTGGCCAGCTCACCCACCGCATCCATCAGCGGGCACGGTCCGCAGGTATAGACATGGGCACCTTCGGGCTGGCGTGCCAGGAGGCCCGCCATGGCCGCGATCGTGGCCTCGGCATTGAGCCCGGCATGAAGCTGCAGCCGCCCGGCCCGCGCGATCGGGGCCAGGTCCTCGGCGAAGCCCGCCAATTCCGGTGCACGGACGAAATAAGCCAGCGTGTACGTGCCGCCGGTAGCAGCGAGCTGGTGGGCCATGCAGAGCAGCGGGGTGATCCCGATCCCGCCCGCGATCAGCAGGTGGTGGGCCGCGCCATGGTCCAGGCCGAAGCTGTTGCGGGGTGAGCCGATCCGCACGAGGTCGTCCGGAGCCAGCCCGCCGTGCATGGCGGCCGAGCCGCCCCGGGATTGCGGCTCCCGCTTCACGGCGATCACATACTGCCTGCCCTCGCCCGGCGGGTTCAGGAGCGAGTACTGCCGGGTCAGCCCAGGGGCGATGTGCACGTCGACATGGGCGCCGGCGGCAAATCCGGGCAGCGCGCCTCCGTTGGGATCGACCAGGACGAACTTCAGGATCTCGTCGGTTTCGCGGGTGATCGCGCCGATCCTGACCACCAGCGTTTCTGATCGGGCATCGGGCTCCATCAGCGCCTCAGATCTCGACCACGAGATAGTCGCCATCGACCGAGATCGGGAAGGTCTCGGCCTTGTAGGGGCCCTTCACCAGCTCCTCGCCCGGCTCGACTGTCACGACATAGTTGCGGGTGCGGATCCGCTCCGGGTCGCACCAGGACTGGCCGGTGCGGATGTCGAACTCCCAGCCGTGCCAGGGGCATTGCAGCATCTCGTTGCGGCGCGACAGCCGGTAGGTCCCGGGCTCGTCGGAGCGGACCAGGCTCACCAGCCGGCCATGGCAGAGGCTGCCGCCCTCGTGCGGGCAGCGATTGTTGATCGCGAAGTATTCCTCGCCGACCCGGAACAGCGCGATGGCGCGGCCGGCGACGGTGACGAGCTTGCTGCCGTCGGCCGGGACGTCCAACGCCTTGGCGACGATGTGGCGCGCCATGTTAGCCGAGTCCGAACACGGTCTTGGCGTTGCCGGAGAACAGCATGGTGCGCTGCTCCTCGGACATCGGGAACTTGAAGACGTAGCGCGGATCGTCCGAATCCCAGTGCGGATAGTCGGTGGCGAACAGGACCCGGTCCCAGCCGATCCAGTCCAGCACCGTCTTCAGGTCGCGCTGCATCGGCGGCTCGTCCATCGGTTGGGTCGTGCAGTAGACGTTGCGGCGGATGTAGAAGGATGGCGGGTGCTTCAGATGCGGCACCTCGGCTCGGAACTTCGGCCACAGATCGTCCAGGCGCCAGGCGAGCGAGGCCAGCCAGGCGAAGCCGCCCTCGATCACGATCAGCTTGAGCTTCGGGAACTGCTCGAACACGCCCTCCAGGACCATGCTCGCCACCATGGCATGCAGGCTTACCGAGACCGACTGGTGCTCCTCGAAATAGAAGGATGGCCAGCCGCCGGCCCCCACCGCATGGCCGTTGGTGCCGACGCTGTGCAGGCCGAGCGGCAGGCCGTGGCGCTCGGCAACCTCGTAGATCGGCCAGAAGCGGCGGCTGCCCAGCGGCTCGACCGCACGGGTGGCGAACGACACCTGGACATGGTGGCCGTCGCCGGCACAGCGCTCGATCTCGCGGACGGCGCCTTGCGGATCGTTGCAGGCGACCACGATGTTCGCCTTCAGGCGGCTGTCCTGGGAGGTGAAGGCGTCCACCTGCCAGTCGTTCACCGCGCGGCACACCGCATGGGCGAAGTCGAGGTTGCGCTCGTCCATGCCGACCGGGAAGAGCGGCTGGAGCATGCCGGTGGTGATGCCCAGCGCATCCAGGTGCTGCTCCTGCATGAAGCGCAGGCTGGAGCCGGGCGGTCCGCCCTCGGGCGGCCAACTGTCGCCGCGCGACAAAGCTGGCGTCGCCTTGGGATAGGCGGACGCGCCGTGGAAGGGGCCGCGGAAGCGGAAGCCGATCGTCTCGTGATGCTCCTGCCAGCGCCGGGACAGATAGGGTAGGATGTCCTTCGGCGACTTCATGATCGGGTGGATGTCGCAGTCGACGATCTCGGTCGCCTGCCGGGCCACGGGCCGTTCGAGCGTCGCGGTCGCGGTGGTCATGACAGCGTCTCCTTCAGGCGCGGGTAGGTGGCCAGCGGATTGTCGACCAGGATCTTTCGGACGAGCGCATCGTCGAAGCCCGGCGGCAGGGCGTCCTGGCCCTCGAACCGCCAGTGCGGGTAGTCGGTCGAGAACAGCAGCATCTCGTCCGAGCCGATCATCTTCAAAAGCTCGGCCATCTGTGCCGGATCGGCGGGCGCATCGGCCGGCTGGACCGTGATGCGGACGCGCTCGCGGAAGATCTGGTCGGGCGACTGCTCCACCCAGGGGATCTCCCGGCGCATGCCGCGCCACATCTTCACCGCGCGCCAAAGGAAGGGCGGCAGCCAAGTGAAGCCGGATTCCATCAGGACGAAGCGGAGGTTCGGGAACTTGCCGAACACGCCTTCCGCCAGCAAGCTCAGGAGCTGGGTCTGGAAGGTCTGCGCATAGGTCGCATGGTCCTGGATCAGGTAGGGCGGCCAGCCGATCCCGCTGGGGGCATGGCGGTTGCCGCTGCCGGCATGGATGCCGATCGGCAGGCCGTGCTTCTCGGCAGCTTCATAGATCGGCCAGTGCTGGCGGCGGCCCAGCGGCAGTTCGCCGGACGCCAGCAGCAGGACCTGGACGAAGCGCCGGTCGGATGCCAGCCGCTCGATCTCCGCTACCGCGAGCTCGGGGTTCTGCACCAGCACCACGATCGAGGCGCGCAGGCGCGACTCCCGGTCGAGCCACTCGGCCCGGATCCAGTCATTGGTGGCGCGGCAGACGGCTGCCCCCATGTCCTCGCTGTAGAGGGCCGGCCCGCCATAGATGCAGTTCAGGATGCCGAAGCGGGCGCCGAACCCGTCCAGGGCCTGTTCCTGCATCGCGATCAGACTGGAGCCGGGCTTCTCGCCGTCCCGGCGCCAGTCGGGGCGGCAGGAGATCGGCGCGTTCGGCGGGTAGAGGGCTAGGTCCAGGCCGTCGATCCCGCGCGCGATGAACGTGTCCTGCCAGTGCTGCTCCATGTAGGGCAGCAGCGCCGCCATGCCCGGCACGGCCGGGTGGAGGTCGCAGTCGATTGGCGCTAGCCCGCGCAGGTCCATCGTTCCCGGCTCCCTGATGTCTTGATGCGCCGTTGGAGGCGACGATAGGTCGTTGTCTACTTACTAGTCAATAAGTGACGCCGACGTCACTGGGTCTCTGCGGACAGCCGATCGAGCATCGCCTGGCCGTTCGGGATGGTTTCCAGGAGAGCCGGCCAGAGGGTGCGCGCCTCCTCGCGCATCCCGGTGACGTCGGTCTCCACGACCTCCACGCCCTCCTCCTTCATCCGGGCGATGGCATCGGCGACCATGCCCGCATAGGCCTCGTTGCCGAAGGCCAGGGCGTCCTTACCGGCCTGGCGGACGAT
>NZ_WUJP01001026.1 GCF_009806515.1 Geminicoccus flavidas
CTGCTGGTGCTCCTCGCTCAGCCGGTCGAGCTGCAGCTTCGACATGAACAGGACCGGTGCCGCGTAGTGGACGCGGGTGAGGTTGAAATACTTGCTTACCTCGAAGAACCGGTCGGAGACATAGACATCGGCGCTGGTGTCGGCCGCGTCGATCACGCCGTTCTGCAGCGCCAGGTAGAGCTCGGTATAGGCCATCGGGGTCGCCTGCGCGCCCATGGCCTCATAGGTGTCGACGAAGCTCGGCGACTGCGGCACGCGGATCTTGAGGCCCTTCAGGTCGGCCGCCGAACGGATCGCCGTCTTGCCGAACACGTCACGCTCGGCCGCCGAGAAGAAGCCGAGGCCGACGACACCGTGCTGGTCGAGCAGGTCGAGCATCGCCTGGCCGGCATCGCTGGCGAGCCTGGCGTTGGCCTGCGCGGCGTCGTCGAACAGATAAGGCAGGGACAGGACCGCGAACTCGGGCACGGTCGGCTCGAAGATCGGTGAGGAGGCGACCCCCAGCGAGATGGCGCCCACGCGCGCGCTCTGGATCATCTTCGCCTCGCCGCCGAGCTGGCCGTTCGGGAAGATCGTGACGGTGACGTCGCCCTTGCTGCGCTCCTCGACCAGTTCCTTGAACTTCACGGCGACCTGCTGATACCAGCTGTCCTCTTTCAGGACATGGCCGAACTTCAGCTCGGTGGCGGCATCGGCCGGAGCCGCGACGGCGAGTGCCGTGGCGCACAGAATCGAGGCCAGGAGCTTCTTCATGGAGTCACCTCCCGATGGGTGTCGCGGCGGCCGCGCCGCCTGCGGTGGTCGAGTTCAGCGCAGGAAGAACATGGAGATCCCGGGAATGAAGCTGATGAGCAGCACGTCGATGATCAGGATCGCCAGGAAGTAGAGCAGCCACTTCACGATCTGGTCGATGCGCAGGCCGGCGATCTCGCAGGCGATGAACAGGTTCACGCCGACGGGTGGGGTGACCATGCCGACCGCGAGGTTCGCGATCATGATGAAGGCGAAGTGCAGGGGATCGACGCCGTACTGCAGCGCGATCGGCGCCAGGATTGGGGCCAGGATGATGATCGCCGCCAGCGTCTCCATGAACAGCCCGACGATCAGCAGCAGGACGTTGACCAGGAGCAGGAAGCCCACCGCTGAGCCGACCACCGAGGTGATCCAGGCGCCCACCTGGTGCGGGATCTCGTTCAGCGTCAGCACGAAGCCGAAGGCCGAGGCGAAGCCCACGATCAGGAGGAGGCCGCCGGACATCACCGCGCTGCGGATGAAGACGTCGACCGCCATGCGCAGCGTGAGCTGGCGATAGATGAAGATGCTGACGAACAGGCCATACACGATCGCCACCACCGCGGCCTCGGTCGGCGTGAACATCCCGGTATAGATCCCGCCTAGGATGATGACCGGCATGGCCAGCGCCCAGCCGGAGCTCTTGAAGGCCCTGAGCAGGTTGCTCAGCCACTGCCTGGGCGTGATCCGCTCGACCTCGTCGAACTGCCGCCAGTGCGCCGCGATCACGGTGCCCAGGATCAGCGAGCAGCCGATCATGATCCCGGGTAGGATCCCGGCGATGAACAGGTCGGAGACCGAGACGCCGATCACCAGGCCATAGATGATCATCGGCAGGGAGGGCGGAATGATGACGCCCAGCTCGCCGGATGCCGCCACGACCGCGGTCGCGAACGGACGCGGATAGCCCTTTTGCACCATGGCCGGGATGGTGATCGTGCCGATGGCGGCGGTGGTGGCCGAGGACGAGCCCGAGATCGTCGCGAAGAACATGCTGGTGAGCGTGGCCGATGCGCCGAGTCCGCCGCGCACCCAGCCCACGATCGCGTTGGCCAGGGCCAGGAGTCGCTCGGAGATGCCGCCTGCCTGCATGATGTTGCCGGCGATGATGTAGAAGGGCACCGCCATCAGCGAGAAGCTGTCCATCGATTCGAAGACGGTCTGGACGGCCGCCACCAGTGGGATGCCGCCGCTGTGGAGCGTCGCGAACGCGACGATGCCGAGCGAGACCGCGATCGGCACGGAAAGGAGGAACAGGGCGAGCAGGCCGCCCACCAGCTGGACGATGGCCATGGACCTACTCCGCCGGGATCGTGTCGAGCCGGCGAGGCTCAGGCCTGGCCTGCCGGAGCTGCTCGGTGAGCAGCATCACCAAATTGAGCGCGGCGATGGCACCGCCCACCGGCATGGCGCCGTAGACATAGGCCATCGGCAGGCGCAGGACCGGCGAGGCTTCGAAGAAGCTCATCGCGGTCCACTCCCAGCCCACCCAGGCCAGCACCAGGAAGAAGCCGATGCAGGTCAGGGTGACCACGATCTGCAGCAGGCGCGAGAGCTTCGGCGGTAGGACGACGGTCAGGAAGTCGACCGAGATCAGCCCGTTGGTCCGGCACAGGGTCGCGGCCCCCAGGAAGGCCGACCAGATGAAGCAGTAGCGCGCGATCTCCTCGGTCCAGGGGGCCGAGACCCGGATCTCGAAGGTTGTCAGCACGAACCGGATGATGATCTGATAGCTGATGGCGACGGTCGCCACGATCATCAGCACGCCGGCGATGCAGCGCAGGGCGAAGTTCATCCCGTCGACGCATCTTGCCACGGGCGCTGGTCCTTGAACGGCCATGGGCGACCATCCTTGCTGGGGGCGAACGAACCGGACGGCGAGGCTGGCCCGCCGTGCCGGGTCATCGAGCGCGCGTGATCATCCGCTCGGCCATCGCGGCATGCCGTTCATGCTGTTCTCCCTGACTGCCGGCCTGCCTTGCAGGCGGCTCGCTTTCTTGGTCGGCCCGCTTGCTGCGGCCATCGAGGGCGGGGCGGCCAGAGCCGCCATACCGCGTGAATGAAACTTACCTACCAGTCAAGAAGTTGTCGATAGTGGTTGCAGACCGCCCGCATCGACCCGGGCTCAGGCCCGGGTGGGCCGCGCTCCGTTCAGGGCCGCCCTCGTCTCGCGCAGGGTCGCGGTGCCGAGCTCGCGCAGGAGCCCCAGGTCCGAGTGCAGCGGGATGAACTCGTAACCGGTCTCGGCCAGGCTGGCCGCCGCCTGCGGGCTCATCGCGTTGATGCCCGCCTTGAGGCGATGGCGGCGGCAGAGATCAATGATCGTGCGATGCGCCTCGTCGATGAAGCCGTCGTTCACACCCACGGCGGGTGCCCGGCCGGCCGAGGCGGACAGGTCGGCCGGGCCGAAGAAGATCCCGTCCAGCCCCGGCACCGAGGCGATCGCCTCGGCATTCTTCATCCCCTCCACGGTCTCGATCATCGCGAACACCAGGATGGCTTCGCGCGACCTGGTGAACACCTCGCCGATCTCGTCATAGTAGCTGGACGAGCGCAGCCCGCCGAAGCTGCGATAGCCCAGGGGCGGGTAGTGGCAGGCCCCGACGAAGCGTGCGCATTCCTCGCGGTTGTTGATCATCGGGCAGATCAGGCCGCTGGCCCCGGCATCCAGCACCTTCTGGGCCAGGCCCACATCGTTCCAGGGCAGCCGGACCATCGCGGACAGGCCGGACGCCTCGATGCCCTGGAGCATCCGCACCATGTCGGAGAAGTCGATCATGCCGTGCTGCATGTCGATGACCATGCAGTCATAGTCGAGCAGGGCCAGGGCTTCGGCAGTGTAGGGGCTGGGGATCGAGCACCAGGAGGTGAGCGCCACCCTGCCCTCGTCCCAGACCTTGCGGACCGGGTGGCGGACCATCCGCTGCGTGCGCATCGAGCTCTCCTTTTTTGTCCTGGTGGTCATGCCTGGCGCAGCCGTGCTGCCGGCTGGCGGCCGCGGGCGAGTGCGAGGAGGCCCGCAGCGATCGGGAAGCAGCCGATCAGCGCGATCGCCATGGCGAAGTCGCCGGTCCAGTCCTTGGCGTAGCCGATGAGGGTGGGGCCGACGAGGCCGCCGAACTGGGCCAGGGTGTTGATCAAAGCGAGGCCGGCCGCCGCGGCGACGCCGGTCAAAAACGAGCCCGCCATCGCCCAGAAGATGCCCAGTGGTGCAAACAGGCTGCCCCAGGCCAAGCACAGCACCAGATAGGCCAGGGCCGGGCTGGTCACCGTCGTGCTGACGATCAGGAGGCCGCCGCCGATGATCAGCGGCAGCGCCAGGTGCAGGCGCCGCTCCTGGTGGCGGTCGGAGCTCAGGCCCAGCAGGATGGCGAAGATCACCGACAAAAACGGGGGCCCAGCGGACAGCAGCGACGCGGTCAGGTTGCTGGTGTCGCCCACCGACTTGATGATCTGCGGCAGCCACATCTGCAGCGCGTACACGGCCACCAGGAACAGGAAATAGATCAGGCCCAGCAGCCAAACCCGCGGATTGCGCACCGCTTCGCCCAGCCGGCCATGGCCATCGAGCTGCGCCCGTTCCTTGGCCATCCGCTCGCTCAGCCATTGGCGCTCGTCCGGCGCCAAGAAGGGTGCGGTGGCCGGGTCGTTGGCCAGCCAGTAGCGGGCGCCGATGCCGATCAGGAGCAGCGGCGCTGCCTCCAGGATGAACATCCAGCGCCAGCCGCTCAGGCCGAGCATGCCGTCCGTGGCGTCGATGATGAGGCCGGAAACCGGGCCGGCCAGCACGCCCACGATCCCCACCCCGGTCGTGATCACCGCGGTCGCGAAGGCACGGTGTGACTGCGGGTACCAGTAGGTGACGTAGAGCATCAGGCCGGGGATCAGCCCGGCCTCGGCGGCGCCGAACAGGAAGCGGACCAGGTAGAAGCTGAGCGGACCGCTGACCAGCGCCATCATCATGGCGGTGATCGAGCAGCTGATCAGGATCCGCGCGATCCAGACATTGGCGCCGAAGCGGTGCATCGCCAGGTTGCTGGGGATCTCGAAGAGCGCGTAGCTGACGAAGAAGACGCTGGCGCCGATGCCGAACTGGATGGCGGTGAGGCCGATCTCCGGCCCCATGGTGAGTGCTGCGAAGCTCAGATTCACCCGGTCGAAATAGTTCAAGACCTGGAAGAGCAGGGCCAGCAGGAGCACGTTCAGGTGCACCTTGCGCATGGTGCGTCGTTCGATGTCGCCGGTCATCCGGCCTCCCTGATCTGGTCGTTGCCGCGGGTCGCGGGTCTGGTAGAGCGGTGGCGGCGCACCACGGGTCAGTCGCTGAAATACCGGGATCGAATCTCCTGGCAGAGCCGCTTCATGGCCCGCCTGGCCAGGACGGGGTCCTTGTCCGTCAGCGCGGTCACGATCTCGCCGCGCAGCCCGTTGGCGAGCCGGTGGCGGGCCGGGTCGTGCCGGCGCTTGCGGATCCCTTCCCACATGGCACCCCGGCGCAGGTCCCACAGCTCCTTCACGGTCTTGGCCATGAAGCTGTTGCCGCACGCCTGAGCCAGGACGAGGTGGAACTGGTGGCGCGCATCCGCGGCGATGTCGCCATCCGGATCCGCGACGCTCATCCGCGCCACGGCGGCGGCGAGATCGGCGATATGGCCCGGCTCCGCGCTGCGCGCGGCCAGGGCCGCGACCTCGGGCTCGATCAGGCTGCAGGCCTCCAGCTGCTCCAGCCAGCTCGGCGCCGCCTCACGCGCGATCGACGGCGCCTGCGCCGGGCGGTCCTGGACGAAGATGCCCTCCCCCGGGCGCACCTGGACCAGGCCCGCCGCCTCGAGCGCGATCATCGCCTCGCGCACCGAGGGCCGGCTGACCCCGAACTGCTTGGCCAGGTCCCGCTCCGCCGGCAGCCGGTCCCCCGGCTTCAGCTCGGCCGTGCGGATCAGCTCCGCGACCTGCTCCGCGATCTGCGCATAGACCCGGCGCGCCTGGATGACCTTGAAGCGCGTGGGTGGGGCGGCATCCGGCTGCATGGCTGCCCGTGGTCTGGTGGTCAGGCCACCGTACCGCCGGTCTGCGCCAAGTCAACTCGCCGGCTCCCCGGCCCCCTCGCCCGCCGCTTGACCGGGCGCGCCACCCCGCCGCAAGTCGTTCGCTAAGCGCGCCCCGCGATC
>NZ_WUJP01001027.1 GCF_009806515.1 Geminicoccus flavidas
TCCGGCTCAGCTCATATGGACACCGCAACCCCCACGAAAAGAGGCCCGCAACCAAAAAATCACCCCATGGGCTATCCGTCAGCTCAGCGGCCGCCACCTTCCCTTCCAACCGGCTGCAGTCCGCCGCTTCCGCGGAGAAGGACCTGCTGATGCCGGCCCGCGGCCATGGCCTGATGACCCGGGCGGCAGACCAAGCTTCCAACCCTGCAGCGGTCACGCTAGGTGGCATTCGTCGGCCGATCCTGGAGCTGCCGCCTTGCCCGAACCTCGCTACGATGTCCTCGTGGATGCACGCGGCCTCGCCTGTCCGATGCCCTTGGTGAAGGCGCGCCAGGCGCTCATGGTCATGGAGCCGGGCGCCACGGTCTGCGTGCTGGCGACCGATCCGGCCGCACCTGCCGATTTCGACGAGTTCGTCGAGATCAGCGGCCATGAGCTGGAGCGCAGCGAACGCCAGGACAGCCTGTTCGTCATCGTGCTGCGCAAGAAGCGCTAGAGACTGCCCGCCCAGGCGAAGGCCTGCTCCTGGCGCCGGGCGACCAGGGCAGCGCGCGCGTCCGGGTCCTGCGGATCGCCAGCTGCGAAGTAGCCGGCTCCGGGCTGGCCGTCGCTGGCGCGGACCACTAGGCAGGCCAGTTCCGGCAGCCCATGTTCCGCCCGCGCCCGGTCGACCACGCCCAGGACGCGGCAGAGATGGCCGACCGTGCCGGAGCCCAGCCGCTGGCCGAACATGTCCAGCACCTGCCGGTAGCTGACCGGCCGGCCCTCGCGGGCAGCCTGCACCAGGATCCGCTCCAGACGTTCGGGATCGATGACCGTCCGTTCCGGTCGCGGCTCGGGCCAGTCTCTTTTCATGGTTTTCCCGCGCTCCGTTGCAGCTCATCCCGATCGTTCATCCCATCAGGTCGACCAGGGTCGCCAGCCGGTCGGCCTCGGCGGCGGGCTTGTCCCAGCGGATCCGCGCGATTCGGGGAAAGCGCATCGCCACGCCCGACTTGTGCCGGCTGGACGGGTGGATGCTGTCGAACGCCACCTCAAACACCAAGCGCGGCTCGACCGCCCGGACCGGGCCGAACCGCTCGATCGTATGGTCGCGGATCCACCTGTCCAGCAGCTTCAGCTCCTCGTCGGTATAGCCGGCATAGGCCTTGCCGACCGGCACCAGTTCCTCCCCGTCCGGCCCGTCCTGCCAGGCGCCGAACGTGTAGTCGGAATAATAGGAGCTGCGCTTGCCGTGGCCGCGCTGGGCATACATCAGCACGCAGTCGACCAGATGCGCGTCGCGCTTCCACTTCCACCACAGCCCCTTAGGCCGGCCCGGCACGTAGAGGCTGTCCTTGCGCTTGAGCATCAGCCCCTCGACCGTGCCGCCCTCGCGTGCCGAGCGGCGCATCCGGTCGAGCTCGTCCAGGCCGGTGTCCGGGATGAGCGGCGAGAGGTCCATCCCCTCGGGCCGCTCGCGCGCCACGAATGCCTCCAGCCGTTCGCGGCGCTCGAGAAACGGCAGGCCGCGCAGGTCCTCCTCGCCGTCGAACAGGATGTCGTAGAGCCGGACGAGAGCCGGGTAGTCCTGCAGCATGGCGGGGGTGACGGCCTTGCGGTTGAGGCGCTGCTGCAGGTCGTTGAACGAGGCGACCTCACCCTCGCGTGCCACCAGCAGCTCACCGTCCAGCACGCCCTCGAAGCGCACGCGCTCCACCACCTCCGGAAAGGCCGGGCCCACATCGTCGCCGGTGCGGGAATAGAGGCGTACGTGGCCACGGACCGCCACGACCTGGACGCGGATCCCGTCCCACTTCCATTCAGCGCTGTACTCGGCAAGGTCGAGCTTGCTCGCCTGCTCGTCATCCAGCGGATGGGCCAGCATGAGCGGCCGGAACACCGGGACATGGGCGATCTCCGGGCGCGGCATACGGCCGTCCAGCCAGGCGAACAGGTCCAGATAGGGCGGGGCCGTCGCATACCAGGCCTCCTCGACCAGAGCCGGCTCGACCCCGCCATAGCGGGCCAGCGCCGCCCGGGCCAGGCCCGCCGAGGCACCCACGCGCAGGCTGCCGGTGGCGAGCTTGAGCAGCGCCCAGCGGCCGGTGGCATCCAGCGTGTCGAGCCAGGAAGCGATCTGGCGGGTGAGCTGGCCGCGCGGCAGCTCGTCCATGGCGACCACCACCTCGCTCAGGTGCGGCCAGTCGCGACCGGCCTGCTGCTCCGGCCACATCAGGGCGGCCGTCTCGGCCAGATCGCCCACGAAGTCGTAGGACCAGTGGAACAGTTCGGGATCGGTGCGCTCGGCCACCAGCTCGCGGATCACGCCGGACTTCGCCACTCGCAGGCTGAGCGTGCCGGCGATCGCGGCCAGGCCGAAGCCGCGGTCGGGATCGGGCACGCTACGGAAATAATCCTCCAGCAGCGCCAGCTTGCTGGTGCGGGCCGGCGCATAGAGGAGGCGGTCGAGAAGTTCGGAGAACGGCTTCACCTTGGCTGCGCACGCTCCTGCAGGCTGCCGTCCGGGCCAACCGGGCAGGCCCGGCGCAGGTTCCGGTTCGTTTCCGGCGGCCGCTGCTCAGCCAGGCGGGGTCGCACGAACGAAGGCCAGCTTGTTGCCATCGGGATCGCGCACATAAGCCGCGTAGAAATCGGCGCTGTACTGGGGCCGCAATCCGGGCGCGCCCTCGTCCAGCCCGCCGGCGGCCAGGGCCGCCTCATAGATCGCCTGCACCGTCGCCTCGTCCGGCACCGACAGGCCGACCGTGACCCCATTGCCCCAGGTGGCCGGGCGGCCGTCGAACGGATGGAGGATCACCAGCTCCGTGGGGCCACCCGGCGGACCGTACCAGATCTCGTTGGGATAGGCCGGCAGCCGGACCCGGCCGAGCGGCGCCAGCGCTGCGTCATAGAAGCGGCCGGCGCGCTCCAGGTCATTGGTTCCGAGCGTGAGATAGGAGATCATCCAAAGGCTCCGTTGCGCCGGCCTGCGTTCGTGTTGCCGGCGAGCCTGCCATGGGCGCGGCAGCCCGTCGAGGCAGGCGGCGGAACCCGCTCAGCTCCCCTCCTCGTCATAGCCCACCAGCCGCAGGGCCTCGGCCCCATAGCCGCGCTTGCGGGCGGCATATTGCAGGGCTTCCTCCCGGCCATGGGTGATCCAGACCCGGGGCGCACCGACCTCGTCCAGCGTCTGCAACAGCTCGTCCCAGTCGGCATGGTCGGAGATCACCAGCGGCAGCTCGATGCCGCCTTGCTTGGCGCGCTGCTTGACCCGCATCCAGCCGGACGCCTGGCAGATCACCGGGTCCGGCAGGCGCCGCGCCCAGCGGTCGGCGATGGCCGAGGGCGGGGCGATCACGACGGCACCTTCCAGCTCGCGGCGCGGCTCGCCCTTGGCCCCGGCCGTGGCTGGCCGCAGCTCGCCCAGCTCCACCCCGAAGCCCCGGTAGAGCTCGTTCATGGCGGCCAGCGCACCGTGGACATAGATGGGCCGGTCCCAGCCGGCCCGGCGCAGCTCCACGATCAGGCGCTGCGCCTTGCCGAGCGTATAGGCGCCGACCACGTGGCAGCGCTCGGGGAACAGCTCGATCGAATGGAGCAGCCGGCGCAGTTCCTCTTCGATCGGCGGGTGGCGGAACACCGGCAGGCCGAAGGTCGCCTCGGTGACGAACACGTCGCAGGGGACGGGCTCGAAGCCGGTGCAGGTCGGGTCCGCCCGGCGCTTGTAGTCACCTGAGACCACGATCCGCCCACCCTGATGCTCCATCAGCACCTGGGCACTGCCCAGCACATGGCCGGCCGGATAGAGGGTGACATCGACCTCGCCTACCCGGATCGTCTCGCCATAGGCGGCGGCCTGGCGGGAAGGCGCCATGCCCTCGCCCAGCCGCGCCGCGGCGATCGCCAGCGTCGCCTCGGTCGCGAGCATCGCACCGTGGCCGCCACGGCAATGGTCGCTGTGGCCATGGGTGATCACCGCGCGGTCCACCGGCCGGACCGGGTCCACGTAGAAGTCGCCCGGCACCACGTAGAGGCCTTCTGGCCGGACCTGGACCCAGCGCTCCGGATGCATGCTCGAGCCCTCCCGGCAAGGGCGGCGCTTCCCCTGCCCCCATCGGCTCATGTATGCCGCGCAAAGCCAACGTCAGCAGGAGTGAAGCAATGACGATCCGCCGCATCCAGCCCGGGCCGCGCATGAGCCAGGCCGTGGTCCACGGCAACGTGGTCTATCTGGCGGGCCAGGTCGCCGCCGGCGCCCCCGGCAAGTCGGTCTCCGAGCAGACCAAGGACATCCTGTCCCGGATCGATGCCCTCCTCGCCGAGGCCGGCACCGACAAGAGCAAGCTGCTCACCACCAATATCTGGCTGTCCGACATCTCGACCTTCGACGAGATGAACGCCGCCTGGGATGCCTGGGTGGCCCCGGGTGCCGCCCCGGCCCGCGCCACGGTCGAGAGCAAGCTCGCCTCGCCCGACTACACCGTCGAGATCATGGTCACCGCCGCGCTCGGCTGAGCCGGCGGCCGCAAAGGGGCGGTCATGCGCGTTGCAGTGCTGGGTGCCGGCCTTGCCGGCGTGATGACGGCCTATGAATTGTTCCGGGACGGTCACGAGCCGATCGTGATCGACCGGCGCAGCGAGCCGGCATCCGAGACCTCGTACGGCAATGCCGGCATGATCGCGCCCGGCCATGCCTATAGCTGGGCGTCGCCCGCGGCGCTGCGGACCCTCATCCGCTCGATCCGCCACGACGACACGGCACTGCGCTTTCGCCTGCAGGCCGATCCGCATTTCTGGGCCTGGGCCGCGCGCTTCGTGCGCAACTGCACCGAAGCCAGGGCCGACTACAACACAATCCGCAAGGTGGGCCTGTGCCTCTACAGCCAGGGCGAGCTGCACCGGGTCGTGGCGGAAACCGGGGTCGAATACGGTGCGGCCAAGGGCGGAGCCCTTTACCTGCATCGCACGGAGGAGGCGCTGGCCCGGGCCGACCGCAATGCGGAACTGATGCGCCGCCTGGGCGTGGAGGTGCGCCGGGTCACGCCGTTTCAGGCCGCCCAGATCGATCAGGTCTACCTGCCGGTCCTGGACCGGTTCGCTGGCGCGCTCTACGTACCGGACGATGAGTCCGGCGATGCTAGGCGGTTCACCCGCAGCATCGTGGCCTGGCTCATCGAGCGGGGTGTCGCATTCCGGATGGACGAGACGATCGAGCGGATCAGCGTCGCTCGGGGCCGGATCGACCGGGTGGTCACGGACAAGGGCGAGGTCCAGGCCGATGCCTATGTATTGGCGCTTGGCTGCTATGCCGCACCACTCGGGCGGACCATCGGCCTGAGGCTGCCGATCTATCCGGTCAAGGGCTACTCGCTCACCATCCCGATCGCCGGCCGCAACAACCCGCCGCGCCTCTCGGGCGTGGACGAGCACAATTTGTTCGCGTTCGCCAATTACGGTGAGCATGTCCGGCTCACCGCGATCGCCGAGTTCGCCGGCTATGACTGGTCGCACCGGCCGTCCGACTTCACCGGGCTGCTCAAGGCGGCCAGAGAGCTCTTCCCCGATGCTGGGGACTATGGCCAGCCGGAATACTGGGCGGGGCTGCGGCCGATGACGCCGTCCGCTCTGCCGATCTTCGGCCGGGCGCGCTACGACAATCTCTATGTCAATGCCGGCCATGGCCACATGGGCTGGACCTGGGCCTGCGGCTCGGGCCGGATCACCGCCGACCTGATCGCCGGCCGCACGCCCGGCCACGACGTGTCCAGCATGCTCTACCGCGGATGAGCCGGCCATGACCCCAGCCTCCAGGCGGATCGTCCGCGAGCACCTGCCCTTCGACCTTGACCGGGGCATCACGCCGCGCGCCCGGATCGGGCTGGTGGTGCTGAGCTGCGACCAGACCATCGAGTATGAGTGGCGCGGCATCCTGGCCGGCCTGCCGGGCGTCGGTCTGTTCCACGCCCGCATCGCGGTCGACCCGATCATCACGCCGGACAGCCTCCGCGCGATGGAGCCGATGATCCGGCCCACCACCGAGTTGCTGCTGCCCGGCCACCGGTTCGACGCCGTGGCGTTCGGCTGCACCTCGGCCGCCATGGTGTTGGGCGAGGAGCGGGTCATAGCGCTCATGGACGAGGCCAAGCCGGAAGCACGGGCAACCACGCCGATCACGGCTGCCAGGATCGCCATGACGGCGCTGGGCGCACGGCGGATCGCCCTGCTCACGCCCTATCGCGCGGACGTCAATCTCGGGATCATCCGCTACCTGGAGGCGCGCGGCCTGGAGGTGCCAGTGTTCGGCTCGTTCAACGAGCCCGACGACGGCAAGGTCGGCCAGATGACCGTGGGCTCGATCCGTCAGGCCGTCTGCGCGCTGGGGCGTGAGCCAGGCGCCGACGCAGTGTTCGTGTCCTGTACCTCGATCCGGCTGGCGGCCGAGGCCGCGGCGATCGAGGCCGAGCTCGGCAAGCCGGTCACTTCATCGAACCATGCCATGGCGTGGCACGCGCTGCGCCTGGCCGGGGTCGCCGACCCGCAGCCGGCATTCGGCCGGCTGTTCACCTGCCCGCTGCCCGCTACATGATCCTGATCCGCTCCGCCATCTTCAACGTCCTGCTCTGGACCTGGACACTGCTCGCCCTGATCGTGCTGCTACCGGTCGGGCCGTTCCTGGATGCCGCCGGTACGCGCGCCTATGCGCGGGGCTGGGAACGGGGCATCGGGTTCCTGCTGCGCTGGGTCGTGGGCATCCGCCACGAGGTGCGCGGCCTGCACCACCTGCCGGCCGAGCCGGCGGTGGTCGCGGCCAAGCACCAGTCGGCCTGGGAGACGCTGACCTTCCACACGATTGTCCACGAGCTGTCGGTCGGGCTGAAATACGAACTCACCAGGATCCCGGTGTTCGGCCATTACTTGCTCAAGTCCGGCTGCATCCGCATCGACCGTGGTGCTGCGGCCAAGGCGCTGAAGTCGCTGGTGGACGGGGCGGAGCAGGCGATGGCGGGCGGGCTGCACGTGATGATCTTCCCGGAAGGTACCAGGCGTCCCGTGGGTGCGCCGCCGGACTACAAGCCGGGCGTGGCGGCGCTCTACAAGCAGCTCGGCCGCCCCTGCGTGCCGGTCGCCCTGAACTCCGGCATGTTCTGGGGCCGGCGCTCGTTCGCCAAGCGGCCGGGCACGATCGTGATGGAGTTCCTGGAGCCGATCCCGCCCGGCCTGCCGCGCGCAGCCTTCATGCGGACGCTGGAGGAGCGGA
>NZ_WUJP01001028.1 GCF_009806515.1 Geminicoccus flavidas
TCGAGACCGCCACGGCCCGGCTGGTGGCCGAGGCCGGCGGCAGTGCTGCGGCCCCGGCGACAGCCGACAAAATTCTCTCGCCCGAGCCTTGACCCGCGCATCTGGCGCACTCAATATCCTGGGTGCGTGAGAGTTGTTCGACCGCTCGTACTTCACCCTCCATCGTGTGAGACGAGCAAATAAAGTCGTCGGGCAACCGCGCTTGGGCTAACCGGGCATGAGGGGTTATGAACGACATTACTCCACCGGGTTACCATTGAGCGACTCTCCCCGCCGTACGGCGTAAAGGTCGCTCCTGGTCGATGATGCGGCGCCCTTCGTCGACCAATCATCCAACATTGCAGGTTGAATACTGTGCGGTCAGTTGGCCGCGCCTGAAGGGTCGGCTGTGAAAGCGACCCACCTGGATCATTCCAATGAACATGGCCGGACGGGTTCCGGCACCATGAAGGACGGCGGGAGCGCCCTTACGGGCTACTCCCGCCGTTTCACGTCCTGCTCATCTCGCGTGTCCCTCAGGGAATCTCCAGCGGATCGACGCCGATCGACTGCTTCATCGCCCTGAGCGCGAAGGTCGATCGGGTATGGCGGATGCCCTCGATCCGGTAGAGCCGCTCGCGCAGAAAGCGTTCATAGTCCCGGGTCCCGGCCACCGCGACCTTGACCAGGTAGTCGTACTCACCGGTGACGAGATGAGCCTCGATCACCTCGGGGATGCGCGCCAAGCTGGCACCGAACACCTCCAGCGCATGGTCGTCGTGCCGGTTCAGGGTGATCTCCACGAACACCGTGTCCGGCAGACCCAGCGCCGCATGGTCGAGCAGGGCGACATAGCCAGCGATCAGGCCGGCCGCCTCCAGCCGCTTCACCCTGGTCCAGCACGGCGAGGCCGAGAGCCCCACCTTCTCGCCCAGTTCGTTCATGGTGAGCCGGCCATCGGCGCGCAGCGCCGACAGGATGCGCCGGTCGATCGCATCCAGTCGGAGCATGCCGCGGTCGGCCCCTGGGAGATCCTGCGGCATATTTTTCTGCGTTCTAGCCATTTTGCCGATCATCCTTCTGCCATGCAGCGGAGATAGCTCGGAGTTCGGCAAACATCACTGGGCGGACACGGCTAGAAACTCTTTCGCCGGCCGATCCGTCGGGCCCATGGCCGGCAGGAAGGAGCCAAAGCCATGCCCAGCGCCGCCGCCGACCGCACGACCCTCGAGGTCCGTGCGATCCTCATCGACGCGTATGATGGCATGATCCGTGTCCTGAACGACACGCAGCGCTTTGGCCTGGAGCTGGTGGCGACTGTTCTGGAGGAAGCCGGCAGCCAAGTGCAGCTCCGCCTGGTCCTGGCCGCATCCTTGCCGGTCACGCCCGAGGTCCTGCGAGCACGCCTGGCCCGCCATCCGTGCGTGCGCCAGGTCGAGGTCAGCCAGAAGGACCGCGCGCCGCTGCCGCTGGCGGCCTGAGCGGGATCCCGATCAGTCCTGGCTGATCTCAGTGTCGGGCAGGAGCCGCCGGGCCACCGCCTCCAGGTGCGGCTCCTGGATGCCCATCTCGTTCAGATGGTCCAGCGTATTGACCAGATATTCCTGGCAGGTGCCGGAACTGCCGCAACCCTTGCGGACCATTTCCAGGATGACTGCCTCGTCGGCACCGCCGCAATACTGGTCGTGGTCGAGCCTTGCGACATAGGCCCAGGCCTGCACCGTGCGCCGGGATTCCAGCAGCTCCAGCGGGACCAGACGGCGCTCGTACACGTTGGTGACCAGCTCGCGGGCATCCAGATAGGCCATGATCTCGGCCTCCCGCTCGCGGCGAAAGCCGATCGCCCGGCCGATGCACGCACCGCCGGCAGTCAGCCCCATCACCACGCCCGGCTGCTCGGCCGTGCCGCGATAATGCTCGGAGCGGATGCACAGGCGGCGCTGGTAGCCCACCAGCCGCGCGGTCTCGAATGCGTCGGGCGCGAAGCCCGGCCGCCACATCAGGGAGCCGTAGCCAAACGTCCAGACGAGATCCGGTTCAGTCATCGACAAGCGCTATGCCAAGCTCCGCCACCAGGCGAGGGACGGGCAGGCACCGTCCGCACGACCGCATCACCTATAGCGAGGTGGCACCGCGCTCGCCATCTGGCGATACTTCACTCGTCCTTAAGCTGTGGCTTACGCTCATAGGCCTGACCGGCCTGGATCACGCTGCGCCGGATCTCGCGGGTGCGGGTGAACAGGTCGAACAGGATGTCGCCCTGGCCCCAGCGGATCGCCCGCTGCAGCGCCACCAGGTCCTCCATGAACCGGCCGATCATCTCCAGGACCGCTTCCTTGTTGTTCAGGAAGATGTCCCGCCACATGGTCGGGTCGGACGCGGCGATGCGGGTGAAGTCGGTGAAACCGCCGGCTGCGTACTTGAACACTTCCGACTGGAGGTGCTCCTCCAGGTCCGCGACCGTGCCGACGATCGTGTAGGCACACAAGTGCGGCAGGTGCGAGGTGATTGCCAGCACCCGGTCGTGATGCTCAGGCGACATGGTGTCGACCTTGGCACCGACCGCCTGCCAGAGCGCCACCAGCCGCGCCACCGCGTCCGCGTCGGTGTCCTCGACCGGCGTCAGGATGCAGCGACGGTTCTGGAACAGGGTGGCAAACGCGGCGTCCGGGCCGGAATGCTCAGTGCCGGCTACCGGATGGCCGCCCACGAACCGGCGGGGGTCGGGCAGGCGAGCGCGCACCTCGTTGACCACCAGGGTCTTGATCGAGCCGACATCGGTGACTATCGCGTCGGGTGCGAGGCCCGGCGCCATGGCGCCGGCCGCCTCGGCCAGCGCTGCGGGCGGGGTGCCCAGCACCACGAGATCCGCGCCGGCGACAGCTTCGGCCGGATCCGCGACCGCCCGGTCGCACAGGCCCAGCTCCAGCGCCCGGGCACGGGTCTGCTCCTGGCGGGCGCAGGCCACGATCTCGCCGGCCATGCCCCGCTCGCGCATGGCGAGCGCCAGCGAGCCGTTGATCAGCCCAATGCCGATCATCGCCACCCGCTTGAAGTGGGGCTCGCTCATGACCCGGGCAGCCCGTCCATGAAGCGCGCCAGCACCGCCACGACCTGGCGGTTCTCCTCCTCGGTGCCGACGGTCAGGCGCAGGCAGAGCGGCAGCTGGTAGGACGCCATGGCACGGGGGATGATGCCGTTCTTCTCCAGATATTCCGCAGCGGCCACCGCATCGTGGCCTGGCACGTCGGGAAACTGGATCAGCAGGAAATTGCCGACGCTGGGGTGCACCTGGATCCCGAGTGCGGTCAGTTCCTGTGTCAGCCAGGGCAGCCAGCGGTCGTTGTGCGCCTTGGCCTTCGCCTGATGCTCGACATCGTCGATGGCCGCGGCAGCGGCGACCTGGGCCGGCACGCTCACGTTGAACGGCCCGCGCACCCGGTTGATCACGTCGACGATGCCGGCGGACGCGGTCATCCAGCCGACGCGCAGGGCAGCCAAGCCGTGGATCTTGCTGAAGGTCCGCGTCATCACGACGTTGTGGGCACTCAGCGACAGAGCGAGGCCGCTGTCATAGTCGGCCTCGCCGACATACTCGGCATAGGCGGAATCCAGCACCAGCACGACGTCGGCCGGCAGGCCCCGGTGCAGGCGCAGGATCTCGTCGGCCGGCAGGTAGCTGCCGGTGGGGTTGTTCGGGTTGGCCAGGAACACCATCCGCGTCCGGCTGGTGACGGCATCGAGCAGCGCGTCCACGTCGGCACGGAGATGACGCTCGGGCGCTTCCACCGGCGTGGCCCCGGCGGCGAGGGCCGAGAGCTTGTACATCAGGAAGCCGTGGCGGCTGTAGAGCACCTCGTCGCCAGGCCCCGCATAAGCGCGGATCAGCAGTGCGATCAACTCGTCCGAGCCGGCACCGATCACGATCCGATCCGGGTCGACGTTCATCCGTCGGCCGATCGCCTGGCGCAGGACGGTAGAGCCGCCTTCCGGGTAGCGGTGCAGGTCGGCCGCGATCGCCCGGTAGGCCGCAACCGCCTTGGCGCTGGGCCCGAGCGGCGTCTCGTTGGCCGACAGCTTGGCGGCCTTGCCACCCTCCGCCACCTCGGCCTTGCCGCCCACATAGGGCTTGATCTCGAGAATGCCCGGCCGTGGGCGCGGCTCCTGGATCATGGATCGTCTCGTCTTCCCGATGCGTCGCGGACCGCCGCCGGACCAGCCGGACGACGCGGCCCCGTGGATAGGCAGCAGGATGCCCCTTCTGCAACATTTCCCGAAGGACGCGATGCAAGACCCCGGGGGAATCATCCGCTAGGATGCACGCTGGCCTCCACGCGGCCGACGGCACCCGCAGGCCGTCCTTCCCCTTCCCCGGATCGTCAAGAAGCCATTATCATGCTCAGCTATCGTCACGGCTTCCACGCCGGCAACCATGCCGACGTCCTCAAGCACGCGACCCTCCAGTTCATCCACAAGGCGGTGATCGCCACCGATCCCCGGCCGATCCTGGTGGTCGACACCCATGCCGGTGCCGGGCTCTACGACCTCAAGAGCGAGATGGGCGAGAAGGTGGGGGAATGGCGCCAGGGGATCCTGCCGCTCCTGCCCAAGGCGGCCGAGGCGCCGGCGCTGCTGCGCGACTGGTTGGAAATGGTCCATCTGGACGGGCCGCGCGCCTATGCCGGCTCGCCCGAGATCTCCCGGCGGCTCCTGCGCGCCCATGACCGGCTGCTCTGCTTCGAGCTGCACTCGACCGATTTTGCCGCCCTTTCGACCCTGCTCTGCACCGACCCGCGCATCGCCGTGGTCAAGGCGGACGGCCTGGCGGGCCTACCGGCCGTGTTCCCGCCGCCCGAGCGGCATGCGCTGGTGCTGATCGACCCGTCCTACGAGATCAAGACCGACTACGGCCAGGTCCAGGACACGCTGCTCAAGGCCTGGCGGCGCCTGAGCACCGGCACCTACCTGCTCTGGTACCCGGTGATCGACCGCGGCTTCACCGAGCGGATGCTGGGGGGCCTGCGGAACAGCGAGATCGGCCGGCAGTACCGGATCGAGTTTTGCATCGAGCCGGACGAGGCACGGCGCGGCATGACCGGCTCGGGCCTCCTGGTGATCAACCCGCCGGACAGCCTGCCGGACGCGATGGCAGAGGCCCTGCCCTGGCTGGCACGGGAATTCAATGCTTCCGGCCAGGTCCGGGCGGAGTGGGTGAAGCCCTGAAGCGTCGCTGAGGAAGCCCTCGGCTCTTCCCTCCTGACCGCGATCCCGTTCTGATCGACTGGGCATAGAGGGAGGATGCGATGCTGAAATCACTGGCAGGCCGCACCGTGATCGTCACGGGCGGCAGCAAGGGGATCGGGCGGGGGCTGGCCCTGCGCTTTGGCGAGGCCGGCCTGAACGTGCTGGTGGTCTCGCGCCACCTGGACCAGGCGGAGAAGGTCGCAAAGGAGATCGGCAGCGGTGCCTCGGCGTTCGTCGCCGACGTCGCCGATCCGGCCGCCTGCGAGGCGATGGCCGCCGAGGCGGTCGGCCGCTACGGCAGCATCGACGTGCTGTGCGCCAATGCCGGCATCTTTCCCGCCGCCAAGCTCGGCGAGATGACGGCTGCCGACTTCGACCAGGTGATCGGCGTCAACCTGAAGGGCAGCTTCCTGTCGGTCAGCGCTTGCCTGCCGCAGATGAAGCGCCAGAACCGCGGCCGGATCGTGCTCACCTCGTCGATCACCGGCCCGATCACCGGCTATCCCGGCTGGACCCATTACGGCGCCAGCAAGGCCGGCCAGCTGGGCTTCATGCGCACCGCCGCGGTCGAGCTGGCGCCCTGGAACATCACGGTGAACGCGGTGATGCCCGGCAACATCCTGACTGAGGGGCTGGACGGGATGGGCGAAGACTATCTGGCGGCCATGGCGGCCTCGATCCCGATGAAGCGCCTGGGCAGCGTCGCCGACATCGCCAATACCGCCCTGTTCTTCGCCTCGGAGGAGGCCGGCTACATCACCGGTCAGACCATCGTGGTCGATGGCGGTCAAGTCCTGCCAGAGTCTCTGGGCGCGCTGGAGGCGATGGGCTGACGCTTTGCTGGTGATGCCGGAGATCAGCTGCGCCAGTCCTCGCCGGTGAACTCCTCGATCACCTGCCGGGTATGCTCGCCCAGGCCCGGCACCGCACCCGGCTCCGGCGGGCTTCCGTCCAGTAGGGCGCCCGGGGCGAGCACGGGCACCGGGCCGGACGGGGTTGCCACGGTGATGTGCCGGTTCTGCGGGTGGGCAGCCAGGTCATTCAGCGTGCTGACCCGGCCATAGGCGATGTTCGCCGCCTGGAGGCGGCGGACCGCCTCATCCCGGTCAATGCCGGCGAACACAGCGTGGATGGCCGCGTCCAGGGCCGGGCGGTTGGCGACCCGCTGATCGTTGGTGCGAAAGCGCGGGTCGGCCGCCACCTCCGGCTGGCGGAGCACCTCCTGGCAGAACAGCTTCCATTCCCGCTCGTTCTGGATCGCGAACAGCACCTGGCCGCCATCCCGGGAGGCATAGGCCCCGTAGGGTGCGATGGTCGGGTGGTTCAGGCCGCTGCGGGCCGGCACCCGGCCGCCATGGACGTGCTGGAGATGGGGCACGTTCATCCAGTCGGACAGGGCATGGAACAGCGAGGTCGCGACGTGCTGGCCCTTCCCGCTGCGCTCGCGGGCGAACAGGGCGGTCATGATGCCCTGGAGCGCTGCGGTCCCGGCGGAGATGTCGGCGATCGAGACCCCCGTCCTGGCCAGGCCATGCTCGTTGCCGGTGATCGCGGCCAGGCCGGTTTCCGCCTGTACCAGCAGGTCATAGGCCTTGAGGTCGCGATACGGACCCTCCTCGCCATAGCCGGTGATCGAGCAGGTGATCAGCCGCGGATGGCGGGCACGCAGTTCCTGCAGCCCGAAGCCCAGCCGGTCGATGGCATCGGGTGCCAGGTTCTGGATGAACACGTCGGCTCGCGCCAGCATGGCCGACAGCGCCGCCCGGTCGCGGGCCTGCTTCAGGTCCAGGCAGACCGACTGCTTGCCGCGGTTCAGCCAGACGAAATAGGCGCTCTCGCCCTTGACCAGATGGTCGTAGCCGCGCGCGAAGTCGCCTTCCGGTCGCTCGATCTTGATGACCCTGGCGCCGGCATCCGCGAGCCGGCAGGAGGCATAGGGGGCCGCCACTGCCTGTTCGAGCGAGACGACCAGGATTCCTTCGAGCGGCTTCATCGCTCCCCACAAAAGCAAGTTGTCGCCGGGGATTGTTAGCCGCGGCACCGCCGGATGCCACCGCCTACGGGACTGCGGGCTAGCGATTTTCCATCTGTCGCGGTCATCGGCCCTTCGCCATGCTTGCCCGTGAACGTCGGGAACAGGGATGGCAGGACGAGGTGGCCGAGGAAGACTATGCCGAGATCCGCCAGGAGGTCAGGAAGCTCTGTGCCGGATTTCCGGGCGAGTACTGGCGCCGGCTCGACCGGGAGAATGCCTATCCTTCCGAGTTCGTCCAGGCGCTGACCGAGGCCGGCTACCTGGCTGCCTTGATCCCCGAGGAATATGGCGGGTCGGGCCTGCCGCTCTCCGCCGCCGCCGCGATCCTGGAGGAGGTACAGCGGGCCGGCTGCAACGGTGCCGCCTGCCACGCCCAGATGTACGTGATGGGTGCGGTGCTGCGCCATGGCAGCGCCGAGCAGAAGCGCCGCTACCTGCCGGACATCGCGTCGGGCAGGCTGCGCCTGCAAGCGTTCGGCGTCACCGAGCCCACCAGCGGCACCGATACCGGCTCGATCCAGACCTTCGCCCGGCGGGACGGCGACCGCTATCTGGTCAACGGCCAGAAGATCTGGACATCGCGCGCCGAGCACTCGGACCTGATGCTCCTCCTGGCTCGCACCACGCCCAGGGACGAGGTGGCAAGACGCACCCACGGTCTGTCGGTCTTCATCCTCGACATGCGTGAGGCGCTGGGGCGCGGCCTGACCATCCGGCCGATCCGTACCATGATGAACCACTCCACCACCGAGGTGTTCTTCGACAATGTCGAGATCCCGGCGGACAGCCTGGTGGGCGAAGCAGGCAAGGGTTTTCGCTACATCCTCTCCGGCATGAACGCCGAGCGCATCCTGATCGGCGCGGAGTGCGTCGGCGATGCCAAGTGGTTCATCGACAAGGCGGCGTCCTATGCCAGTGAGCGCAGCGTGTTCGGCCGCCCGATCGGCCAGAACCAGGGCGTCCAGTTCCCGATCGCCCGCGCCTATGCCCAGATGCGGGCGGCCGAACTGATGGTGCGTGATGCTGCGGCCCGGTTCGAGCGCGGCGAGAGCTGCGGGCCCGAGGCCAACATGGCGAAAATGCTGGCCGCCAAGGCATCCTGGGCCGCGGCCGAGGCCTGCGTGCAGACCCATGGCGGCTTCGCGTTCGCCGAGGAGTACGACATCGAGCGCAAGTTCCGGGAAACCCGGCTCTACCAGGTGGCCCCGATCTCCACCAACCTGATCCTGAGCTACCTGGCCGAGCACGTGCTCGGCATGCCGCGCTCTTACTGAAGGCCCGGACCATGGCGGCCAGCATTGATCTTTCCCGGCTGCAGACCTGGGTCGGCCGGACCGAGGATGCGGAGGACTGGATCACCCCGCAGATGACCAGGGGCCTTCGCGCCGTGCTCGACCAGGACCCGGGCGATCCACGCCCGGGCGACCCGGCACCGCCCGGCATCCACTGGTGCCTGGCGCCGCCCACCGCACCCATGTCGGCGCTGGGCCAGGACGGCCATCCCGCCCGCGGCGGCTTCCTGCCGCCCGTGCCGCTGGCCAGGCGGATGTGGGCCGGCGGCGAGCTCGCGTTTCTGGACCAGCTCCTGGTCGGTGACCGGGTGCTGCGCCGCTCCCGGATCGAATCGGTCGAGCTGAAACAGGGCCGCAGCGGCGCCTTGTGCTTCGTCACGGTGCGCCACGAGCTGTCGAGCGGGCGCGGTGCCGCCATCCGCGAACGCCACGACATCGTCTATCGCGAGGCCGCCCCGCCCGCTGCGCCGGCCTCGGCCACCCCGCCGCCAGCGCTGCCCGAAGCCGAGGCGAGCCGCTCCATCCAGGCGAGCCCGGTCCTCCTGTTCCGCTACTCGGCGCTGACCTTCAATGGCCACCGGATCCACTACGACCGGCGCTACTGCCAGGAAGAGGAGCACTACCCGGGCCTGGTGGTCCACGGCCCGCTCCAGGCGACGCTGCTGCTGGACCTCGCCCGGGAACTGGGCGACGGGCGGCCGCTCCGCTCGTTCCGCTTCCGCGGCGTCCACCCGCTGTTCGACGGCACTCCATTCAGCGTGAACGGCCGCCGCACCGGGATCCAGCGGCTGGAACTGTGGACCGCCGACGCGGCGGGCCGGCAGGCCATGGCCGCCGAAGCAGCCCTCGGCTGACCAGCCTTGCCGGGCATGCGAAAGGCCGTGCGGCGGGAACGAGCGAGATTTTGCTGGCCCTGCCGGAATACGGCACTATCTGTTATAGGGAACCCCTGGTCCGCCGCAGTCCGCCCGGACGACCCGCCATTGCCGGCGGGTGCCTGTCGGGACGGCTGGCCGGGAACACAGCCAGAAGGATGTGCAGATGACCTGGGAAACCCCGATCCTGATCGAGCTGCGTGTTGGCATGGAAGTCACCAGCTACGAATCGGCCGAGATCGACCTTCCGGACGAGATGATCGACTGAAGCTCGATCGAGGCCGAAACGGCATAGGAGCAAAGCGGGCGAGGTAGGGTGCGGCTCCTGGTACTGGGTTCGGCGGCCGGTGGCGGTCTGCCGCAGTGGAACTGCCGGTGCCCGGTCTGCAGCCTCGCCTGGGCCGGCGACCCGCGGGTCACGCCGCGTACCCAGTCCGGGCTCGCGGTGAGCGCCGACGGCGAGCGCTGGCTGCTGGTCAACGCCTCGCCCGACCTCCGCCAGCAGATCCTGGCGAGCCCGGCCTTGTGGCCGCGCGAAGGCCGGCGGCACAGCCCGATCGAGGCGGTCATCCTGACCAATGCCGAGATCGACCATGTGCTGGGCCTGCTCACCCTGCGCGAGCGCCAGCCCTTCGCGCTCCATGCCACCGCGCCAACCCATGCCGCACTGGCCGCCAACCCGATGTTCACCGCGCTGGACCCGGCGGTGGTCCGGCGCCAGGACCTGCTGCCGGAAACGGTGCTGAGCCTGGCCGGGCTGCAGCTCCTGCCCTTCCCCGTCCCCGGCAAGCTGCCCCTCTACCAGGAGGAGGCGGTACCGGATGGGGAGCTGGAAGCGGAGATCCTGGGGCTGGAGATCCGTGAAGGCGACCGGCGGTGCGTGCTCGTGCCGAACTGCGCCCGGATCACGCCGGACCTGTGCGCGCGGCTGGAGGGTGCCGACCTGCTCCTGTTCGACGGCACGACCTTCGAGGACGACGAGCTGGTGCGGCTGGACCTGTCCCACAAGACCGCCGCACGGATGGGCCACGTCCCGATGGCCGGCCCGTCCGGCAGCCTCGCCGGCCTGGCGGAGGTAAGGGTCGGCCGGCGCGTGTTCTTGCACCTGAACAACTCGAACCCGACCCTTATCGCCGGCTCGCCGGAGCACGCAGCCGTCCTTGCCGCGGGCTGGGAGCTGGCCTTCGATGGCATGGAGCTGGTTCTGTGAGCGAACATCCGGCGGTGTCGGCCTATCTGCAGCCCGGCCAGGTGCTGGGCCCCGACGATCTGGCGGAGCGGCTCCGCTCGGTCGGGGCGGACCGTTATCACGACCGCCATCCGTTCCACCGGCGCCTGCATGGCGGCGAGTGCCGGCCGGCTGAGGTCCAGGCCTGGGCGCTGAACCGCTACTACTACCAGGCCTCCATCCCACTGAAGGATGCCGGGGTGCTGGGGCGGATGACGGACTCGGCGCTGCGCCGGGCCTGGCGGCAGCGGCTGGTCGACCATGACGGCGCGGCGGAAGGCGAAGGCGGCATCGCGCGCTGGCTGCGCCTGACCGACGCGCTGGGCCTGGACCGGGAGCTGGTGGCCTCGTGCAAAGCAGTGCTGCCCAGCACCCGTTTCGCCGTGGATGCCTATGTCCGGTTCTGCCGGGAGCGCTCGCTCCTGGAGGCGGTGGCCTCCTCGCTCACCGAGCTGTTCTCGCCCAAGATCATCGGCGAGCGGGTCACGGGCATGCTGGCGCATTATGACTTCGTCGACCGGACGGCCCTGAGCTACTTCACCGCACGGCCGCCCCAGGCGGAACGGGACAGCGCGTTCGCCCTGGACTACGTGCTGGCCCATGCCGACACCCATGAGCGGCAGGCGCAGGCACTGGGTGCGCTGCTGTTCAAGACCGACGTCCTGTGGAGCCAGCTCGACGCGCTATGGCTGGGCTATGTCGAAGGCCGGCTGCCGCCCGGGGCCTGGCAGCCGGAGCAGGAATCATCATGAGCCAGGACGTGCCGGCCATCGCCATGGATGCGCGGCCGCGCCTGCCGCGCGGAGTGCGGCTCCATCACGACCGGCAGCGCGATGCCTGGGTGCTGCTGGCCCCTGAGACCCTGTTCGGGCTGAACACCAGCTCGCTGGAGGTGCTGCGCCGCTGCGACGGGAACCAGACGCTGGCCGAGATCCTGGACGGGCTGGCAACCCAGTTCGGCACGGAGCCGGACCGGCTCGCCCCCGATGTGCTGGGTCTGCTCGGCCGGCTGCGCGACCAGCGGCTGCTCGACCTGTGAGCACGCCCGAGCCCTTGGCGCCGCCGGTGGGTCTGCTGGCCGAGCTGACCCATCGCT
>NZ_WUJP01000278.1 GCF_009806515.1 Geminicoccus flavidas
CCGCAGCTCTGGAAGAAGAAGTTGATCAGCACCACCCGGTCGCGGATCAGGTCGTCGTAGAACCGGTATGCCTGGCCGTCCTGGTCGATGACGGGGGTGTTCGGGATCTGGGGATGCGGCGGGCGCCTGTCCGTCCCCGCGGTCCCATGGGCCAGTCCGGCCCCACTGCCGGCGGCGATGCCGGCTCCGCCCAGGAACAAGGTTCTGCGTTGCATGCTCCAGCCCTTGAAAATGAGGCACGTCCGTCGCGGCACATCGCTGCCGCGGGGCGCCGTCGATCACCTGCTCCGCAGCCCGCGCAGCAGGAGAGCCACTTCGATTACTTGCGCAGATATTATTCTTGTTGCTGAACTATAATCAATGTAACTGTGGATACGATGGTTATAGCGATCCGGGCGCTTGGTTATATCCCCGGACGCTGCGGTATGAGGCGACTTTATAACGAAGGATAGAGCGGCGCTATCGGCATACTCGTTTATGCTTACCCAGATACCATAGCGGCGATTGATTAACGATCCGTTTCGTTTCTGACGAAAGTTATAGCCGGTCACATAACGACCGATGAATTGTGCGGTCTGACCTATTGCCTTACCGAACTGTCATGAACATGCTCCGCGCCCGCCTGGACAAGCTCCAGACCAGCTCCGCCAGCTACGCGGTCGAACTGCCGATCAGCTTCGCCACCGGCAGGGGCTGGACCCGCGGCTGGACCAGGCTGGTCAGCCAGGAGGAGGTGTGGTTCGTGACGGGGGCGCTGCTCCAGCCGGGCGAGCGGATCTCCGGCCAGTTGCGCTTCAGGGAGATCGACCGGCTGGACACGGTGGTCCGCTATGGAGCGGAGGTGCTGCTGGTTCGGCCCGCAGCACCCGGCAGCCGCCAGCGCGAAGTGCGTGCCCGGTTCTGCCAGCTTCTGTTCGAGGCCGGGGCGGAGCCGGACCGGCCGGAGGATCAGCCGAGCTGACGGCGGATATAGTTGGCGAGCTCGATCCGGCTGGTCACCTGGAGCTTGTCGTAGATCCGGTGCAAGTGGATCTTGACCGTGCCCTCGGTGATGCCGAGCCGGAACGCGATCTCCTTGTTGCGCAGTCCCTCGGCGACCAGGCGCACGAGCTCGATCTCGCGCTGGGTCAGTGTCTTGGTGGCCTGCTGCTTGGCGGATTCCCGCGCGAGAAGGCGGTCGAGCGTCCAGCCAGTCAGGTGCTGCTCCAGCCACTGGCCGCCGGCATGGACGGTGCGGATGCAGCGCACCAGCAGCTCCGGCGCCATGTCCTTGAGGATCACGCCACGCACGCCCAGCCGCACCGCCTCGAACAGGTCGTCGTCGCGCAGGTCTGCGGTCAGCAGCACCACGCGCAGGGCCAGCCGCTCCTCGGCGATGCCGCGCAGCACGTCCATGCCGCTCAGGCCCGGCATGTTGAGGTCCAGCACCAGGAGGTCGGGACGATGCTCGCGCACCGCCGCAAGGGCTTCCTCGCCGCTCTGGCAGCGAGCGACCACCTCCAGGTCTCCCTCGCGCTCGAGCAGCCAGTTCACGCCCTGGAGGACCACCGGATGATCATCGGCCACGACGATCCGCGTGGTCATGGCCGTGCCGGGCCGAGGCAAAGGGTGAAGGTCAAGGTGCTGTTCCACGTGAGGCCCATCTCTCTGGCAAGTTTGGCATCCGCGCAGGCGGGTTGGGCGACCGTCCCGGCCACTGCCGAAGGCGATGGAGCGGCCAGTATTGACATGATGGCACGGTAACCGGTGTTGGTGCCGGCCGACCGACAGGCAGTGTTACCCGGATGCATCCCGCTAGCCCCCGCTGGCACGCATGAGCGGCTGCGGCCGCTCATCCGGATCCTCGTCGGAGTTGGCCGGCGGCGGGGTGGTGCTGATCAGGCCCGAGCCGTGCAGTTCAGCCCGCGTCGCCGCGACCGCCACTACCAGGCCATCGATCATGCCGGCCACGCCCTGGCCGGCCTCAGCCGCCGCCTGCAGGCGCTCGGCCGCAAGCTGAATGCGGGGCAGGCCGAACAGGCCGGAGATGCCCTTCAGCTTGTGCGCCTCCTGCCGCACCTCCTCCGGGCGCACCGGAGCGGCACGCAGCCGGCTGCAGCTGCGCTCCGCATCCTCGATTACCTGCTGCATCAGCGCCGCCGCCTGGACGTCCGCCGCTAGGTCGATGGCGAACCGGTCGAACAGCGGCCGGCTCGGCACGTCCGGCGCGAGTGCCGGCGAGGGCTCCTTCGTGGCGGTGACCTGCGCGATCGCGTTGAACAGCTCGTTCCAGACGAACGGCTTGGACAGGCAGCGCTGCATGCCGCCGGCAAAGCAGCGGCGGCGCTCCTCCTCGTGCATCCCGGCTGACAGGCCGATCACCGGGATGTCGCGGGCCGGCGGCGGCAGCCGGCGCAGGAGGCCGGTCGCGGCGATGCCGTCCAGCACCGGCATCTGCACGTCCATCAGGATCACGTCGAACGGCTGGCTGCGGGCCAACTCGACCGCCTGCGCGCCGTCTACCGCCTCCACCACCCGATGGCCGTGCCGGACGAGCACGCCGGCTAGGAGCTGGCGGTTCAACTCGGCGTCGTCGACGATCAGGATCCGCAACGGCGTGCCGGGGACGGGCGCCGGGCCCATGGCGAGCTCGTCGCGCACCGCGTTCTGGTCGCCCAACTCGAAGGGGATCTCGAACCAGAAGCGGCTGCCCTGGCCGAGCTTGCTGGCCAGCCCGATACTGCCGCCCATGGCCTCGGTGAGGCGGCGGCAGATCGCGAGCCCAAGCCCGGTGCCGCCGTAGAGGCGCGCGGTCTCCTGCCCTGCCTGGCGGAAGGGCTGGAACAGGCTGGCCTGGCACTCCTCAGAGATGCCGATGCCGGTGTCTACCACCGCCACCTGCAGCCGCAGCCCGTCGCCGGCCTGGCTCGCCTTCACCTCGACCAGGACGCCGCCCTCGGAGGTGAACTTCACGGCGTTGCTGACGAGGTTCAAGAGGATCTGACGCAGCCGGGTCGGGTCGCCCCGCAGCACCGTGCCGCGATCGACCCGGACGTCGAAGTCGAGGCTGATGCCGCGCTGGTCCGCCGCCGGGGCCATCAGCCATTCGACATGCTCCAGCACCGCGCCCAGTTGGAAGTCGGTGCGGTCCAGCGCCAGCGCGTCCGCCTCGATCCGGGACAGGTCGAGCACGTCGTTGACAATCTCCAGCAGATGGCGGCCGGAGCTCTGGATCGCCTGGGCGTGCTGGCGGCTCTCCTCCGGCAGGTCGCCGGCGGCGATCAGGTCGGCCATGCCGAGCACGGTGGTCAGCGGGGTGCGGATCTCGTGGCTCATAAAGGCCAGGAAGTCGGACTTGGCCTTGCTGGACGCATTGGCCGCGTCGCGCGCCTCGGCCAGGCTCGCCGAGTAGCGGGCCAGCCGCACCTCGTCGGCATAGAGCTTGCGTACGATCTTGTAGCCGTAGAACGTCATGCCGGTGACCATGAGCACCAGGAGGCCGCCGACCAGCAGCTCGATCCGCTCCAGCTGCTGGATCGCCTCGATCTGCTCCTCGAACTCCTGGGTCTGCAGCCGGCCGACCTGGCGGCTGAGCGCCGCCATGCTGCCGGCCAGTTGGGCATATTGGCGATCCATGGCCGCCATCTGCGCCGCGGCCTCGCGCGTGTCGCCCCGGCGCAGATTCTCGAAGATCAGGTTCGACTGCGCGATCATCTGGTCCATCACGACCAGGCTGATGTCGAGCCAGGCGGTGAGCGGCCCCGCCTCGGCCGGGCCGACATTGGCCGTGAGTTCCGCCCGCGCCTCCTCCATCCCCATGGAGAACGCGGCCAGCGCGCTGTCACGCAGCGCGATCTCGGTGTCGATGCTGCCTGAATCGAACACGTCGTTGCCCGGCGCGTTGACCGAGCCCGCGAGCCTGGTCAGCTCGGCATAGCGCGACAGCCGATCCACCCAGCGATGATTGGCCTCGACCGACTGGCTGTAATTGTACTTGATCGACCGGCTCAAGTACACTCCGCCACCAATGACGACAATATTCAGAACGACCAAAGCCAGGTAGATACGGAACCAATTGCTCTTTTCAGGCCGAAAAGGCATATATTGTTCCCCATGGACGGAAACCAGCGTACTATAATATAAAGTAAATAAATTATAGATAGATGCTCCAATGAATGTACATGATGCGCGGAGGCTTGTACAGCCTGCCGTGAGACATGGTTAATGAGCGGGCGGTCATGACTGCGCAATCCCCGCTTGTGCGGTGATGGAATTGCGGTAATGCAGGCGCGTGCGAACGGATCGCAGGAGCTTATTCTGGAACGATAGTGGTCGTCTTCAGGTTGAATGGCGTGGTTGCGATTCACGTGTTGTTGCGCCGATGCCACGAGTCGCGGGATTTCTGGATGGGCAGCGCAGGCAACGGGCTAGTAGCCAGGAGGCAATCCTCAGGGAGAAGGAGCGATGCCGCGCATGGAAGCGACAGGATCGACCCTCACCGCTGTCGGGGCGGCCGAGGCCGGCGGCCATGAGGCTGCCTGCACCGCGCTCCTCCTGCCGGCCTTGTCATCGATCTCGGCCGCTGCCGAGATGGCGCCGCTCGCCGCACGGCTGGCGCCCTGGCTGCGCTGTATGGCAGTGGACTGGCCGGGCTTCGGCGACCGGCCGCGCGGCCGTCCATCGCTCACGCCCGACGCGCTGCGTGACTTTCTGGACGAGCTGATCGGCACCAGCCTCGTCCCGCCGGCCGTCGGCATCGGTGCCGGCCATGCGGCGACCTACCTAGTCCAGGCCGCCCGGCGACGGCCCGACTGGTTCGAGCGGCTCGTGCTGATCGCCCCCACTTGGCGCGGTCCGCTGCCGGCCGTGCTGGGCGAGGCGCGGCGTCCCCTGTTCGCTCGGATCCGCCGGGCGATCGAGTTGCCGGTCCTGGGCCCGGCCCTCTACCGCCTGAACGTCAACCGGCGGATGATCGGCCGGATGATGCGCGCCCATGTCTATGCCGATCCGGCCAGGGTCACCGATGCCCTGGTAGCTGCGAAGCTGCACGTTGCTGGGCAGCCGGACGCCCGGTTCGGCACCGCCGCCTTCGTCACCGGCGGTCTCGATCCGGCAGCATCCCGCGAGGCCTTTCTCGACCTGTTCGCCGGCCCCCTGCCACCTATCCTGATGCTGCGGCCGGCCGGAGCGCCTCGGCGCTCGGCGGCCGAGATGGATGCCT
>NZ_WUJP01000287.1 GCF_009806515.1 Geminicoccus flavidas
GGGCGTTCAGCTCGTCCAGGCGGACCAGGGCTTCATCCCAGTCAAAGATGCCTCCGCAGAAGGGCCACACCCTCCTTCAGCTCGTCCGCGGGATTCGCGATCTCAGCACGCATGTTCAGGCTCCGTAAGGACAGATTCGGGCATCGGTAGAAAAAAGTGGGGTCGTCGGCCGGTCAGTACAGGCCGTCATCCATGATCGGCGGTGCCACCGGTGCGGCGGGTGGCGCCGAACGGCCGGCCGGCTGCGGATCGTAAAGGGCGGTCTCGCCGCCGATCACCGCGGCGCTCGGCAGCTCGCTGGTGGGCGCGGTGCCCGGCAGGAAGGCTTCCAGGATCACCTGCTTGGTGTCGGGGCCGGGCAGGGCGCCGGTCGCGGCATCGATGCGAACCAGCTGCACGCCGGGCGGCACCCGGAACGGGGTGGGCGGGGTGCCTTCCAGCACCTTGCCCATGATCTCGGTCCAGACCGGCAGGGCGACCGTCCCGCCGGTCTCGCGATCGCCCAGGCTCTTGGGTTGGTCGAAGCCGATGAAAACGCCGGTGACCAGGTCGGGCGAAAAGCCGACGAACCAGGTGTCCTTGGCATCGTTGGACGTGCCGGTCTTGCCGCCGAGCGGCCGGCCCAGCTTGTTGGCGCTGGATGCGGTGCCGCGCTCCACCACGCCGGCCAGCATGTTGGTCATCTGGTAGGCAAAGCGCTCGTCGGTCACCGCCGGCCTCGTGTCGGGCAGGAGCGGCGGTAGGCCGCCGTCATAGGCTTCGGCCGTGCAGCCCTCGCAGCTCCGATCGTCCCGGCGCGTCAGCGTCCTGCCGTAGCGGTCCTGGATCCGCTCGACCAGCACCGGGGTGAGCTGCCTGCCGCCATTGACCAACTCGGCATAGGCCGAGGTCAGGCCCAAGAGCGTGACCTCGTTGGAACCGAGCGAGCCAGCCAGATAGTGCTGCAGGCCCCGGTCGATGCCGAAGCGGCGCGCCACGTCGATCACCTTGTCCATGCCGACCGCCTGGGCCAAGCGCACGGTCATCAGGTTGCGCGACTTCTCCAGGCCGAGGCGCAGGGTGGAGGGGCCGTAGAAGCGCTGGCTGAAGTTCTCGGGCTTCCACTTGGGCTGGTCCGGCCCCTGGTCGATCACGATCGGCGCGTCCAGCACGATCGAGGCCGGCGTGTAGCCGTTCTCCAGCCCCGCCAGATAGACGAACGGCTTGAAGGCCGAACCGGGCTGCCGCCAGGCCTGGGTGGCCCGGTTGAAGCTGCTCTGCCGGAAGTCGAACCCGCCGGAAATCGCCAGGACCCGGCCGGTATTGGGGTCGAGCACCACGGCGGCGCCCTCGACCTCGGGGCGCTGGCGCAGGCCGAAGCGCGGCGGCTCGCCCTCGGCGGCGATGTTCTCGACCAGGATGACGTCGCCCTGCTTCAGCACCTGGTCGGCGCGCGTGGGTGCCGGGCCCATCTTGCCCTCGGCGTCCACCGGCCGCGCCCATTTCAGGTCGGCGCTGCCGATCGTTCCGGTCGTGCCGTCGGCCAGGCCCAGATCGGCGCCCTCGGCACCCGCGGCCAGCACCAGCGCCTTTTGCCAGTCGAGCAGGCTAAAGCCCGGATCGACCGCCGCCAGCGCGTCCTGCCAGTCCGGGCGGGTGGCAGCGTCCGGCAGGTTCGCGATCGGGCCGCGCCAGCCGGTCTTGCGGTCGTATTCGGACAGACCGCGCCGGAGCGCGCTGTCGGCGATGCGCTGGATGCGCGGCTGCACCGTGGTCCGCACCGACAGGCCGCCCTCGTAGAAGCCGGCCTCGCCGAGCTGGGCTACCAGCCGGCGGCGCACCTCCTCCAGGAAGAAGTCGGCCGACGCCTGGTCGGCTTGGCCCCGGCGGGCGCGCAGGACGAACGGCTCGGCCCGCGCGGCGTCCGCTTCCTCGGCGGTGATGTAGCGGTCCGCCTGCATCCGGCCGATCACGTAGTTGCGCCGGTCGCGCGCCACCTCGGCGTTGCGGGCCGGGTCGTAACGCGACGGTGCCTTCGGCAGCCCGGCGATGAACGCGATCTCGCCCAGCGTCAGCTCGTCCAGCGACTTGTCGAAATAGTTGAGCGCCGCGGCGGCGATGCCGTAGGCCCGGTAGCCCAGGAAGATCTCGTTGAGATAGAGCTCGAGGATGCGTTCCTTGCTCAGCACCCGCTCCATGCGGATCGCCAGGATCGCCTCCTTGATCTTGCGGTCGATCGACACCTCGTTGGTGAGCAGGAAGTTCTTCGCCACCTGCTGCGTGATGGTCGAGGCGCCGCGTGGCCGCTCGTCATTGGCGACCCGACGCAGATTGTCGACCACCGCGGACGCGATGCCCTGCGGATCCACGCCCCAGTGGTGCCAGAAGTTCTGGTCCTCGGCGGCGACGAAGGCCTGCTGGATGCGGACCGGGATCGCGTGGATCGGGACCCAGACGCGCCGCTCCTTGGCGAACTCGGCGAGCAGCCGCCCGTCGCCGGCATGGACGCGGGTGACCGTGGGCGGCTCGTAGGTGGCGAGCTGCGCCACGTCCGGCAGGTCCTGGCCATAGCGCCACCAGGCATAGCCTAGTGCGCCGACACCGATCAGCACCGCCAGCAGGAGCAGGTTGAACAGCACGCCCAGCGCGCGCAGGAACGACGTCAAGCTCTTCAACCTTCCCGTGCGAGGCAATGCGCCGGCGGCAGACCCCGTGCCGGGCCCGGTAACGGGTCCCGTGGCAGCCGATGCGGCAGCGGCGATCGTTCACAACCGAACTTCACCGCGAGGTTACCGCATCCGTCGGCAGGGCTCAATTCCGCACCGACCCTGCCGGCCGATTGCCTGCGCTCAATGGGGTGCGGTGGCGAAATAGGCATCCAGCGCGTTCAGCACCGCCCCCGCCAGCTTGCGTCGGTGGGCCGGGTCGTTGAGCAACTGCTCGTCGCGCGGGTTGGACAGGAAGCCCAGCTCCAGCAGCACGCTGGGGGTGTCGGGCGACTTCAGCACCACGAAGCCGGCGAACCGGCGCGTGCCCTTCACCAGCCGGGTAACCTTGCCGAGCTCGTTCACCAGGGCGTCGGCGAAGCCGATCGAGCGGTTGGTCGCGTCGCGTAGGGCGAGATCGATCAGGATCTCGCTCACGATCGGGT
>NZ_WUJP01000288.1 GCF_009806515.1 Geminicoccus flavidas
CCTGGTCGGTCAGGTCCAGCCCGCTGACGATGTCGGCCTTGTTCTCCTTTTGGGCGAGCGCTGCGGCCTCGCGGTCGGAGGCGCGGTCGGACAGGGTGTAGACCGAGGCGCCGCGCATCTCGGCATTGCGCGCGAGGCTATCGGCGTGGATCGAGATGAACAGGGCCCCGCCGGCCTCGCGCGCGAAGCTCAGCCGCCGGCGCAGCGGCACCGCCTCGTCGCGTTCCCGGGTGAGCGCCACCCGATACCGCCCGGAATCTTCCAGCCTGGCCTTGATCGCCTTGGCCACCGCGAGGGTGACGTTCTTCTCGTAGGTGCCGCGCCGGCCGATCGTGCCCGGATCCTTGCCGCCATGGCCCGGGTCCAGGACGATCAACGGCTTGAGGGGGACAGGGGCCTGCGCCGGGGCCGGCGCCGCCTGATCCGCGGCCGGCGCCCCCAGCACCGAGCCGATCCCGGCGACGGCCGCAGGCGGTGCCACCGCTTCCGGGCGCGGCAGGACCTTGGGCGTGGGCACGGGCGGCACGCGCCCGGCCGCTGCCTGCAATGCCGGCGGTGGTGCCGCCCGTTCTACCGTCTCCCCATTCGCCTCTGCCGCGGGTGGAGCCGGCAGTGGCGCCGGTGCCGGCTCCGGCTGGACCGGGGCGGCCAGGGCCGGGGCGGGCCCGGGGATCAGGTCGATCACCAGCCGGTAGAACCGCGAATCCTCGGACGGCACCAAGAGCTCGGCATGCGCCACCCGCGCCTGGCCCTTCAGGTCGACCTCGAGGCTGGCCGCACCCGGCGTGGTGCTGGTGTACCAGGCGTCCACCAGGCCGCGCGGCTGGGGCAGCCGGCCGATCGGCAGCGCCCACCGGGCCTGCGGCACGATCACCTCGAGCCTGGTGCGGTCGGGCGACAGGCTGGTCTCGATTGGGACGTTGGCGTCGAGATCAAGAACGATCCGAGTGTGGGCGTCCCGCATCCCGAACCGCAGCCCAGAGATCAGGGTCTCGGCAGCGACAGCCGGCAAGGTGGCGAATAGGATCGACAGCATCACCATGGCGACGACCGCCAGGCCATGCGCGGTTACAGGTGCCATCGACCGTCGACGGGAACCGATGTCTCCGGGATGTCTTGGTGATTGAGACAGCGGATCGATGGTTCTATAGTCCCGTGCGTGCGAGCGGATCCGGTGCCGATCGCCGTGGTTCGCGCAAGTTCGCAGCCCGGCTTCCGGATAGCGCCGATCCCGCCGCATCTCAACCAACAGGCTGCCCCGCCGGGTCGAACCCGGGGCCGCCCACTTCCTTCCGAACGCAATGCACCACGTTGGATACCTGCCGTACGACGAACCCCGCAGAAGTGCGGTGGTCGAACCGTCGGCACCGGGCCACGTGGCACCCCTCGCCTCGGCCGCCGCCAGGCGGGCGAGCCAACCCGATTCGCGCGCAGGGCTGCGCGCGGGCCTACAGCAGCACGCGACGGCGCCGGGCATCACCATGCCTCGCCATGCGCGTGCGGAGACTCCCCTCGATGACTCGACGCATGTTGATCGATGCCGGCCACCCGGAGGAAACCCGGGTCGTCATTCTCAATGACAAGCAGCTGGTCGATTTCGATTTCGAATCGTCCACTAAGAAGCAGATCAAGGGCAACGTTTATCTCGCCAAGGTGACGCGTGTGGAGCCCTCGCTCCAGGCCGCGTTCGTCGAGTATGGCGGCAACCGGCACGGCTTCTTGGCATTTTCCGAGATCCACCCGGATTATTTCCAGATCCCTCAGGCCGACCGGGCGATGCTGGAAGATGTCGCCCGCGGCGACGAGGGCGATGGCAACGGCAATGGTAACGGCTCGGACGACGACGACGAGGCCGACATCGCCCGCCGGCGCGCGCGGCTCCTGCGCAGCTACAAGATCCAGGAAGTGATCAAGCGCCGGCAGATCATGCTGGTGCAGGTCGTCAAGGAGGAGCGCGGCACCAAGGGGGCGGCGCTGACCACTTATCTGTCGCTGGCCGGCCGCTACTGCGTGCTGATGCCGAACACGCCGCGCGGCGGCGGGATCAGCCGCAAGATCGACGATGCGGAGGACCGCAAGCGGCTGAAGGAGATCGCCGCGGAACTGGACGTGCCCAAGGGCATGGGCCTGATCATCCGCACGGCCGGCCAGGAGCGTACTCGGGCCGAGATCCGGCGTGACTATGACTATCTCCTGCGCCAGTGGGAGGACATCCGCGAGACCACGCTCAAGAGCATGGCGCCGGCCCTAATCTACGAGGAAGGCGACCTCGTGAAGCGGGCGATGCGCGACCTCTACAGCCGCGACATCGATGAGGTGCTGGTCGAGGGCGACGAGGCCTACAAGCAGGCCAAGCGCATCATGACCATGCTGATCCCGTCGCGCTCGCGACAGGTGAAGCAGTACCGCGACGAGGCGCCCCTGTTCTTCCGCTACGGCGTGGAGGACCAGCTGGACGCGATGCACTTGCCCAAGGTGGATCTGCCGTCAGGCGGCTCGATCGTGATCCATACGACCGAGGCGCTGACCGCGATCGACGTCAACTCGGGCAAGTCGACCCGCGAGCGGCACATCGACGAAACTGCGCTCAAGACCAACCTGGAGGCGGCGGACGAGGCCGCGCGCCAGATGCGGCTGCGCGACCTGGCCGGCCTGATCGTGATCGACTTCATCGACATGGCCGACCAGCGCCACGAGCGCCAGGTCGAGAGGCGGCTGCGCGACGCGCTCAAGCTGGATCGCGCCCGGCTGCAGATCGGCAAGATCAGCCAGTTCGGGCTGCTGGAGCTGTCCCGGCAGCGGATGCGGCCTTCCCTGCAGGAACTGTCCACCCAGACCTGCCCGGTCTGCCATGGTCTGGGCGTGGTGCGGTCGACCGAATCCTGCGCGCTGCAGGCGCTGCGCCGCATCCAGGAGGTCGGCATCGCTGGCGAGACCGCGGTGATGCGCGTGATCGTGCCGAGCAGTGCTGCCTATTACCTGCTCAACCACAAGCGCGACGCTCTGTTCCGCCTGGAGCAGCGCTACCAGATGCGAGTGTTCGTCGACACCGACGACCAGATGATCCCGGGCGACATCGGCGTGGAGCGCATGGAGCGGCGAGAGAAGCCGATCGAGGTGCCGCCGCCCGCCTCGCTGGCCGAGCCCGAGGAGCCGGTCTAGGAGCCGATCGTCGAGGAAGAGGAGGAGGAACTGGCCGAGCGCCGCAGCGAGCCTGCCCGCGGCGGGAACGGCCGCGGCCGGCGCGATCGCCGTGGCGGCCGCCCGGACGAGGCTGGCGAGGACCGGCAGCACCGCGAGCCCGTCGCAGCCGAGGCCGAGCCCGAGGAGCCGGCGGCCGGGGCCGAGCAGCCGGTCGAAGCCGCAGTCAATGGCGAGGAAGGCGAGGAGGGCGGCCGCAAGCGCCGTCGCCGGCGCCGTCGGCGTCGTCGCGGCGACCGCAACGGCGAGCAGGCTGGCATGGCCCAGCAGCCGGGTGGCGAGGAGCAGTTCGACGAGGATGCCGAGGAGGGCGAGCCGCTGGCTGCCGAGGCGTCCGAGGCCGAACCCGTCGAGGCGGGGCCGGTGGAAGCCGAGCCGGTGGAGGTCCCGGCCGAGCCGGTCGCGGACGCTGATGAGGCGGCACCGGCCGACACGCCGATCGTCCCGCTGCCGATCGAGCTGATGACGCCGGTGGAAGCCCCGCCCGTGCCGGAGGTGGCCGAGGAGCCGGCGGAGCCGGTGGCCGAGGCCAAGCCGAAGCGGCGGCGGACCACGAAGAAGGCGGCCACGGAGACCGCCGAGGCGGCCACGGAGGCCAAGCCGGCCAAGCCGCGCCGGGCACCTGCCAGGAAGAAGGCCCAGGCGGAAGCGGAGCCGGCGGAGCCCGCGGCCGAGGTCAAGCCGAAGCGGCGTCGGACCACCAAGAAGGCCGCCGAGGCGGAAGTGCCGGCGGCTGCGGCGGAGCAGGCTGGACCGACCGCACCTGCAGCCGAGGCCGCGCCCGC
>NZ_WUJP01000289.1 GCF_009806515.1 Geminicoccus flavidas
CTGACCGGCAGCTAGGCCCGGCGGATCATCGGGGTGAGGGCGGCTTCGAGCCGCTCTGCCCCGACCCGGATCCGTTCCGGATCGGCGGCGAACGACAGCCGGATCCAGTGCTCGCCGTCGACCGGGTCGAAATCCATGCCGGGAGTGACGGCGACATGGGCCTCGTGCAGGAGGCGGCGCGCCAGCTCGCTGGCCGGAAGGCCGGTCAGCCGGATGTCGGCCCAGAGATAGAAGGCGCCGTCTGGAGGGGCGATCCGGTCGAGCCCCGCCCGGCCCAGTGCCTGGCGCAGCAGGTCGCGGTTGGCCTGGTAGATGCCGACCCGGGCGTGCAGTTCCTCCTCGGCATCCATGGCGGCGGTGGCGGCCACCTGAGCCACGGTGGGCGTGGAGATGAACAGGTTCTGCGCCAGCCGCTCCACCGGCCGGACCAGCGGCTCGGGCAGCACCAGCCAGCCGACCCGCCAGCCGGTCATCGCCCAGAACTTCGAGAAGCTGTTGACGACCAACGCCTCTGGCTCGACCTTGAGCACCGTGGTCGCGGGTGCCTCGTAGGTGATGCCTTGATAGATCTCGTCGACGATCAGGCGGACGCGGCGCGCCCTGGCCCAGGCGGCGAGTGCCGCCAGCCGCGCGTCGTCGAGCATGGTGCCGGTGGGATTGGCCGGGCTCTGCAGCACCAGACCGTCGATCCGGCCTGGGATCGCGTCGAGCTCCGCCGGGGTCGGCTGGAATCCATCGTCTGGGCCGGTGGCGACCCGCACCGCCTCGATCCCGAACGCCGCCATGACATTGCGGTAGCAGGGATAGCTGGGGTCGGCGACCAGCACCCGGGCACCGGGGTCGAAGCTCGCCAGGAACCCCAGCACGAAGCCGCCCGAGGCACCGGTGGTGACCGCGATGCGCTGCCAGTCGACCTCCAGGCCATGCCACTCGCGGTAATGGCGGGCGATGCGCCGGCGCAGCGCGGGCAGGCCCAGGGCGGGCGTGTAGCCGAGCGTGCCATCGCGCAATGCCGTGGCCGCGGCCTCCAGGGCGGGCGCCGGCGCGCCGCCGCCGGGTTCGCCGATCTCGAGATGGACCACGTCATGGCCCGCCGCTTCCTGCCGGGCCGTGTCGATCACCACGTCCATCACCAGGAAGGACGGGATCGCGCTGCGCTGGGAGGGCGGGAGGGAGGTCGTCTGGTCGGCTGGCACGGCTTCTCCTGCCGGATGGTGGGGGTGGTCGTCCTGGTCCTGGCCCTGCTGGCGGCACCGCTGCGGCCGGCCCTGGCCCAGTCCCTGTTCCTCCTGCGCGATGTTGAGATCGAGACGACGCTCCGCGAGCTGTCCGACCCGATCTTCCGCGCAGCCGGGCTCGATCCCTCCTCCATCCGCATCTACATCGTCAACGACAACTCGCTGAACGCGTTCGTCGCGGGCGGGCAGAACCTTTTCCTGAACTCCGGCCTGCTGATCACCACCGAGACCCCGGACCAGCTCGAAGGGGTGATTGCGCACGAGACTGGCCACATCGCCGGCGGGCATCTGAGCCGCGCCCAGGTCGCGATGCAGAATGCCGGCACCCAGGCGCTGCTCGGCACGCTGCTGGGGCTGGCCGCCGCCGCCATGGGTGCCCCGCAGGTCGGCATTGCGGCGATGGCGGGCGGACTAACCGTAGCGCAGGGCGGCTTTCTGAAGTTCAGCCGCGGCCAGGAGCAGGCGGCCGACCAGGCCGCGGTGCGGCTCTTACGCGATCTCGGCCAGAGCCCGGAGGGCCTGTTGCAGTTCTTCCGGATCCTGGATTCCGACGACCTGCGCGTGAGCGGGCGGGCCGATCCCTGGCTCATGACCCACCCGCTCACCAGCTCGCGCATCGAGTTCCTCCAGAACCAGCTCGCGAAGTCGCCTTTCGCCGGCAAGCAGATCGAGGGCGCCGCGGTGGAGCGGCATGCCCGGATGCGCGCCAAGCTCGATGCCTTCCTGGCCGAGCCGTCGGACGCGCTGCGCCGCTGGCAGGACGACGACACGCTGGCCGGGCGCTACGCCACCGCGATTGCGCTCTACCGCATCCCGCGCCTGAACGACGCGCTGGCGGCGATCCGCCAGCTCATCAAGGAACACCCCGACGATCCCTATTTCCATGAGCTGGAAGGGCAGATGCTGTACGAGAACGGGCGGCTGGCGGAGGCGGCCGGGCCCTATCGCGCAGCCTTGCGCCTCTTGCCCCGCAGCGGCCTGCTCAAGCTGGGCCTGGCCAAGGCGCTGATCGATTCGGACGACCCGGCCGATCTCGCGGAAGCGCGCCAGCAGCTCGTGGACACGACGGTCACCGAGCCGGACAACGCCGAGGCGTTCCGGCTGCTCGCCACCGCGGAAGGCCAGCTCGGCAACGAGGGGGCGGCGGCGATGGCGATGGCCGAGTACAATCTCCGCATCGGCCAGTTCGACGACGCAAGGCGTTTTGCCCGGCGCGCGTCGCAGATGATCCAGCCGGGCGATCCCGGCTTCCTCAAGCTGCAGGACCTGCAGGCGGCGATCGATGCGCTGCCGGCGGGTTCTCGCAACCGGCGAACCAACTAGAACGGCGGCCGCTGCCGCCTTTGCTGGAGTGATCTCCTTGCACATCCGCCCCGCCATCCTCGCCAGCCTCCTGCTGCTGGCCGCCCCGCCGCTCCAGGCCCAGGAAACGCCCTCGCTCGACAAGGCGGCGGTGGAACAGATCGTGCGCGAGCTGCTCCAGCGCGAGCCGGAACTGGTGATGGAGGCGCTGCAGTCGCTCCAGGCCAGGCAGGAGGCCGAGCAGGTCGAGCAGGCCAAGCAGGCGGTGGTTGACAATGCCGAGGCCTTAAAGGGCGAGCCCGCCGAGGTTGCGGCCAACCCGGACGGCGACGTCACCCTGGTCGAGTTCATGGACTATCATTGCGGCTATTGCCGGCGGATGATGCCGGCACTCCGCGACCTAGTGGCCAAGGACAAGGGTGTCCGCTTCGTGCTCAAGGAGTTCCCGATCCTGGGGCCGGATTCGGTGGTGGCGGCCAGGGCGGCGGTCGCTGCCCGCAACCAGGGCCGCTACTGGGACATGCACCTGGCGCTGATGGAGAGCGAGGACATCTCGCTGGAGGGCGTGCGGGCACTGGCGGCCGATCTGGGCCTCGATGTCGCCAAGCTGGAGGCGGACATGAATTCGCCGGAGACCGAGCAGGTGCTGGCTGCCGACATGGAGCTCGCGCGCAAGCTCGGCCTGCGCGGCACCCCGGCCTTCGTGCTGGGGGGCGAGATCATCCCGGGTGCGGTGCCGGCCGAGCAGCTCGAAGGCCTAATCGCGTCCGTGCGCGAGCGGAGCTGAGCCGTCAGCGGCGCCGCCGCAACAGGGTCAGCCCGTCGCCCACCGGCAGGAGGACCAGCGCCAGGTCCGGATCGTCGTGGATCGCCTGGTTCAGGTGCCGCAGCGTCAGGGCCTGGCGGCTCCCGTCGCCCGGGTCCGCCACCCGGCCGCGCCAAAGCGTGTTATCCAGGACGATCAGCCCGCCGGTCCGCACCAGGCGCCGGCAGCGCTGGAGATAGGCGGGGTAAGTCTTCTTGTCGGCATCGATCAGGGCCAGGTCGAAGCCGTCCGTATGGCCCTCGGCCAGCAATTCATCCAGACTGGCGAGTGCCGGCCCTTCACGGAACCGGATCCGGTCGGCGACCCCGGCTGCCTGCCAATGCCGGCGGCCGAGCGCCTGCCAGTTGGCATTGACGTCGAGCGTGGTCACCAGGCCATCCGGGGGCAGGGCCAGCGCCATGGCCAGCGTCGCGTGGCCGGTGAAGCAGCCGACCTCCAGCACGGCCTTCGCATCGGTCACCTCGATCAGGAAGGCGATCAGTGCCGCCGCCTCCGGCGAGGTACGCATGTCGCCATGCTCCAGCCGGTCGGTCTCGGCCCGCAGTGCCGCCTGGGCCGGATGCTCGCGCACCCCGACCCTTGCGACGTAGGCTGCGAGTTCCGCTGGCAGACCGATGGTACGCGCGGTCAGTGGCCCACCTCCGTTGCCGCCGCCAGCACGTCCTCGACATGGCCCGGTACCTTCACCCCGCGCCAGGTGCGCACGATCATGCCCTCCGCATTGACCAGGAAGGTCGAGCGGTCGATGCCCATATAGGTCTTGCCGTAGTTCGACTTCTCGACCCAGGATCCCAGTGCCTCGACCAGCCGGCCGTCCTCGTCCGCTGCCAGCGGAAAGCTCAGGCCGCACTTGCGCTTGAACCGGTCATGGCTGCTCACGCTGTCCCTGGACAGGCCCACCACCTCGAAGCCGATCGCCTGGAACTCGCCGTAGCGGCTGGCAAAGGTCTGCGCCTCCAGCGTGCAGCCGGGCGTGTCGTCCTTGGGGTAGAGATAGAGGATGTAGGGCCGGCCCTTGAGCTCGGCCGAGGAGATGCGGCCGCCTCCGTCGGTCGGCAGGTCGAAGTCCGGCATAGGATCACCGGCTGAAAGGGTCACGGGCGCGCCTCCATCCTTCAGGTCAACAGCCGGTCGAAGACTTGCCGCACCGCCTCCTGACTTTCAACAAGCCTTCTCTGGAGAAGCGACATGTCGCTGGGTAGGCCGGAGCGGCCCTCGGGATCGGCCGCGCGCAGCAGTGCCTCCTGCATGGCGGCCGGGATCGGCCTGGGCATGGTGGCGTTGTCCTGGGACAGGCGTAGCGTGGCGAACAGGCGGATCAGCAGCCGCCAGGCGTGATCCAGCGCCGCCGCCTCGCTGTCTGGCAGGAGGCCGGCCTGGGCCGCCTTGGCAAACACGGCAGGGGTGGAGCGGTCGCGCAAGGCGGGATGCTCGGCCAAATGGGCAAGCTGCAGGAACTGGGCCAGGAACTCAATCTCTACGATCCCGCCTCGGACATGCTTGAGGTTCCAGGGATCGTCGCTGCCATGCTCCTTGAAGATCCGCATGCGCATAGCCCGCACCTCCTCGGCCAGGGCGGCGCGTGGGCGCGGGCGGTGCAGCACTGCCTCGATTGCATCCTGCACCTCCGCGGCCAGAAGCGGGTCGCCGGCCACGGCCCGGGCCCGGGTCAGCGCCTGGTGCTCCCAGGTGGCGGCGGTCTGCGCCTGGTAGCGCACGAAGCGCTGGAGCCGGGCCGCCACCGGGCCGGCATTGCCGGACGGGCGCAGGCGCATGTCGATCTCGAACAGCGTGCCTTCGCCGGTCCTGGCTGAGATGGCGCTGGTCAGCCGGTTGGCCAGCCGCGCGAAGTAGACATCGGCCGAGACCGGCCGCTGTCCGTCGGACTGGGCCTCCTCCGGCGCGTCATAGACGAAGATCAGGTCGAGGTCGGAGCCGATCGTCAGCTCGCGCGAGCCGAGCTTGCCCAGGCCCAGTACGCAGAACCGGCCATCCGGGATCCGGCCACGCTGGCCGACCAGCCAGTCCAGAGCCTCGGGCAGGAGGTGGGCCACCGCGATCTCGGCGATCGCCGAAAGGGTCACCAGCGCCGCCTCGGCCGGGGTGACGCCCAGGAGGATGTGCAGGCCCGCCTGGAACTGCCGGCCATGCGCCCAGCGCCGGATCAGGTCGAGCTTGTCCTGGAGGTCGCGCGCATCCTGGAGTCGATGCTCCATCTCGGCCTGGAGCTGCGCCTGGTCGGGCAGGGGCTCGAAGAAGTCGGGCTCGAGCAGCGCGTCCAAAAGGTCGGTATGGGCGGCCAGATGGGAGGCCAGCCGTGGTGCGGCGCCGGTCAGATCGACGATCAGGCGCAGCAGCTTCGGGTTGGCGCGCAAGAGTGAGAAGATCTGCACGCCCGAGGGCAGGTTGCTGATGAACCGGTCGAACAGGCTGAACGCGCCGTTCACGTCCGCGGCCCGGCTGAACGCCTGGAGCAGCGCCGGCATCAGCTCGGTCAGGAGCTCGCGGGCCCGCACCGTGCGGGTGGCGCGGACATGGCCATGATGCCAGTCCCGGATCCGCCGGCTGGCCGCCGCCGGATCGGCGAAGCCCAGTGCCGCCAGATGCTCGAGCGTCGCCGGGTCGTCCTCCGTCCCGGTGAACACCAGCGAGGCGCCGGCCCCCAGATCGGGGCTCGTCTCGAAGAGGGCGGCATAATGCCGTTCCACCGTGCGGAACGTTTCCTCCAAGTCGCGGGCGAGGCTGGCCCCGGTCGCATGGCCGGCGAAGGCGGCGAACGCCTCGAAGCGGTCGGCACGCTCGGGCAGGCGCTGGGTCTGCTGGTCGGCCACCATCTGCAGCCGGTGCTCGACCGCGCGCAGATAGCGGTAGCAGTCGATCATCTCGCTCGCCGCCTCCTCGGCGACCCAGCGGGAGCGGGCCAGCGCCTCCAGCGCCTCGATCGTGCGGTTGCTGCGCAGGCCGGGGTCCCGGCCGCCCAGGATCAGCTGCTGGGTCTGGGCGAAGAACTCGACCTCGCGGATCCCGCCGCGGCCGACCTTCACGTCGTGGCCGAGCACCGCGATCTGGCCGAAGCCGCGATGGGCGTTGATCTGGCGCTTGATCGAATGGATGTCGGCGATCGCGGCGAAGTCCAGGTGCCGGCGCCACAGATAGGGACGCAGGGCCTCCAGGAACGCGTCCCCGGCCGCGAGGTCGCCGCCGACCGGGCGGGCCTTGATCATCGCGGCGCGTTCCCAGTTCTGGCCATGCCGCTCGTAGTAAAGCTCGGCGGCAGGCACCGGCAGCGCCAGCGGGTGGCCCGGCGGGTGCGGTCGCAGCCGGAAATCGACCCGGAACACATAGCCATCCCGGGTCCGTTCCTGGAGCATGTATTCCAGGCCGCGGACCAGTCGCGAGGCCAGGCCCATCTGGGTGGCGCCGCCGCCCACCTGGAACCGGTCGGGGTCGAACAGCACGATCAGGTCGATGTCGGAGCTGTAGTTCAGCTCACCCGCCCCGTACTTGCCCATGCCCAGCACGACCAGGCCTGAGCGGCGCACCGGCTCGTCCGGGTCGAGCGTGATCTCCTTGCGGTCCGCCGCGTCCTGGAGGAGCCGGCGCAGGGCCCGGTCGATGGCGAGGTCGGCAAACTCGGAGAGCGCCGCCGTCACCTGCTCCAGCGTCCACGCACCGGACAGATCGGCCAGTGCCACGGCCAGCGCCACCTGCCGCCGTGCGCGACGGAGCTGCGCCATCAGCCGTGACCGGTCCGGCAGCGGACCTCCCCGCGCGAGCTCGGCTTGGAGCTCGGCCAGCACCGGGCCCGCCCCCGAGCTCAAGGTGCGGGCCAGGACCTGCGGGAACTCGACCGCGTTTTCGGCCAGGAACGGGCTGCCGGCCAGCATGCCGTCCATCAGACCGGTGTGCCGCGCGTCCTCCAGCACTGCCTGGGCGAAGTCTCGGCGCACAGGATCCGGTTCGGCCTCGACGGCACGCTTCAGCCGTGCACGATGGCGGGCCACGGTGGCATGATCGGTGGTCAGCGGAGGGTGGAGAAGTGGCAAGGGACGTCGATGCCCTTCCTGATGCGGCCCTCCGGTCGGACGCGCGGATCCGCGGCGGTGCCCCTGGCCCGGTTGGCCAGAGAGTGGCCGGGCCGGAGCGCGGCGGCAAGCGGCAGGGTTGGGTCGTCCGCAGCCTGCGGGCCCTGGCCGCAATGGTCGCCGTGCTGCTGGTGCTGGCCCTGCTGGGTGGCTTCGCGCTCTACCAGCGGCTCCAGCAGGGCCCGTTGTCGCTGCAGCCAGTGGCGTCCTGGGTGGAAGGACCGGTCGAGCAGCGGCTCGGGCGGCCGGTCGAGATCGAGGGGCTGACCCTGGCCCGGGGGCCGGCCGACAGCGGCGGTTGGGTGCTGAGCGCCAGCCCGGTCCTGATCGGCGGCGATGCGCCGGCCCGGGCGGAGCGTCTCAGCCTGCACTTCGCGCTGCCGTTCGCGCTGGTGGATGCCGATCTGCGGGTGATCGACACCAATGCGCCGACCCTGCTGGCAGCCTGGCCGCCAGGGCTGCTGCCCGAGGTCCGCGACGTGCTGCGCGACATCATTCGGGCCGGCAAGATCCGCACCGGGACGCTGAACTATCGCTTCGTCGAGAGCGGCCCGCCCGACCTGCGGCTGCAGGTCGATGCCGAGCAGGTGGCAGCACAGTTGCCCAACGGGCTGCCCGTGGTCACGGCGCCCAAGGCCAACATCCGGATCGAGGACGGCACGCTGCGGATCACCGGCCCCAGCGCCACCGGCGCCGACCTCACCGCCGAGCAGGTCGAGGTGACGATCGACCACATCACCGATCCTCTGCCGTCGCACCTGCGGTTCAGCGGCCACGCCCATGGCAGTGCCCATGCGCTCTACCGGCTCCTGGCAGGTCCGCCGCTGCGCATCATCCCGGGCGATCTTGTGGGGGCGGACGGGCTGCGTGGCCGGATCGACGGGCAGGTGCGGCTCGGCATCCCGCTGGTCGACCAGATCTCGCCCGATGCGGTCGACCTCGAGGTGGACGCGCGCTTCCGGGAGGTGTCGGCCGTGCTGCACCTGCCGATCACCCTGCCGCTCACCGCCACGACCGGCAGCTTCAGCGCACACAACGGCGCCATCGTCACACGCGGCGAGGCCAGACTGTACGACAACCCGCTCAGTTTCGAGCTGCACGACCGCTGGCGCGGTCCGCAGGAGGAGCGCCGGCTGGCGCTGAAGGGACCGGTCGGCCGGGAGTTCCTCGACCGGTTCGGCATCGCCATGCCGAATATGCTGCACGGCACGGCCCTGGTGGCCGGCCGGCTGCGCCAGGACCGCCACAGCGTGTGGCATGCCGACATCGACGCGGATCTGACCGAACTCGGCATCAGAGAGGAGACGATCGGCCTGTACAAGCCGGTCGGACAGGGGGGCAGGCTGACGCTGATCGCCTGGTTCGACGGTGCTGCCAACTGGGCGATCGAGCAGTTCGCGCTGGATGCCGGCGTCCAACGCGCCAAGGGCTCGCTGGCGACGGCAGAAGGCGGCCGGCTCCTCCACCTGGACGAGCTGGTCCTGCCGGGCACCAGCCTCGCCGCCGACCTGCTCCTGGCGGCGGATGGCGGGATGAGCGGCCGGGTGGCGGGCGAGCGGCTACGCCTGCCCAAGGGCAGTGCTGGTGCCGCGGGTGCTCCTGCCAGTGAGTCGGGCTCGTCGGCACCTCTCCCGCTCAAGCTTGAGATCGCGATCGATCAGGTCGAGCTGGAGGATGGCAGCCTGACGAAGCTGGCGGGGCACGTCCAGCGCGGTGCGGAAGGCTTCGAGGACGTGCGGCTGGACTTCGACCTGGGCGGGCCAGGATCGTTGGCCATCACGCCGGCGACCATGGCCGGGCGGCACCGGCTCGAGCTGCAGGCGGCCGATGCCGGCAGGCTGCTCGCGGGCCTGGGCATCAGCGACGCGATCAGCGGCGGCAGCCTCAAGATCGCGGCCGATCTCAGCCGCCAGGTTCCCGACCTGCAGGCGTCCGGCCGGGTCGACCTCGGCCCGACCACGATCAGCGTGGGCGGGCAGGACCCCATGCCCTTCCACAAGATCGTCCTGCCCTTCCAGATCGACGGGCCGAAGCTGCGGATCGACGGGGCGCGGATGACCGGCGGGCCGGTAGGCATCCGGGTGAGCGGCAGCCTCGACCGGCAGACCCGGGCACTCGACATGTCGGGCGAGGTGACCCCGCTCTACCCGCTCAACCGCTTCATCGGCCAGATCCCGATCATCGGCACCATCCTGGGCGGCACGCGCGGGCTGGGCGCGATCAATGCCGACTTCACCCTGACGGGGACGCTGGACGATCCGCAGGCCAGGCTGGCGGCCAGCTCGGTGCTGGTGCCGGGCGTGGTGCGCGACCTGCTCCGATCGATCCGGCCGCGCTAGCTTGCCGGAGCTTCAGCCGGCGAGACGTGCCAGAACGTGGCGCTTCTTGCCGGCCGACAGCTTGACGCCCTGTTCGAGCACGGCGCGGGCCACCGTGCCCTGGGGATCGGTCACCGCCTGGTCGTCCAGCCGGGCACCGCCGCCCTGGATCAGCCGGCGCGCCTCGCCATTGCTGGCGGCAAGGCCGGCCATGCGGAACAGGTCAGGCAGGGGCACCTGCTCGGCCAATTCGGCACCCGGCAGCTCCACCACCGGGAGCGAGGCGCGATCACCGCCGCCGAACACGCCCTGCGCCTGGGCGCGCGCCTGCTCTGCCGCCGCACGGCCATGGCAGAGCGCAGTAGCCTCGGTGGCCAGGATCGCCTTGGCCTCGTTCAGCTCGGCACCTTCCAGCCGCTCCAGCCGCGCGATCTCCTCCAGCGGCAGCTCGGTGTAGAGCTTGAGGAAGCGGCCGACGTCGCGGTCCTCGGTGTTGCGCCAGAACTGCCAGTAGTCGAACGGCGAGAGCATCGCGTCGTTCAGCCAGACCGCGTTGCCCGCCGACTTGCCCATCTTCTCGCCGGACGCGGTGGTGATCAGCGGGGTGGTCAGGCCGAACAGCTGGACATTGTCGACCCGCCGGCCGAGCTCCACGCCGTTCACGATGTTGCCCCACTGGTCCGAGCCGCCCATCTGCAGCCGCACACCCAGCCGCCTGGACAGTTCCAGGAAGTCGTAGGCCTGCAGCAGCATGTAGTTGAACTCGAGGAAGGTCAGGGGCTGCTCGCGCTCCAGCCGCAGCCGGACCGAATCGAAGGTCAGCATCCGGTTGATGGTGAAGTGCCGGCCGTACTCGCGCAGGAACTCCATGTAGCCGAGCTGGGGCAGCCAGTCGGCATTGTCGACCATGGTGGCCTTGCCGGCGCCGAACTCGAGGAAGCGCGCTAGGGAGGCGCGGATCCCCGCCTTGTTGGCTTCCAGGCTTTCCTGCGTCTGCATCTTGCGCAGCTCGTCCTTGCCGGACGGATCGCCCACCAGCGTGGTGCCGCCGCCCACCAGGGCGATCGGCCGGTGGCCGAAGCGCTGCAGGGTGCGCAGCAGCATGATCGACACGAGGTTGCCGACATGCAGGCTCGGCGCCGTGCAGTCGAAGCCGATATAGCCGGTGATCGCCCCGGTCGCGGTGGCCTCGTCGAAGGCCGCCTCGTCGGTGCACTGATGGACGAACCCGCGGGCATGGAGCTCGCGCAGGAGTTCGGAGCGATGGCCGGTCACGTTCTTCTGACTTCTTGAAGGGGCTTGGAGAAGTCGGCCGGGCATGGGCCCGGCCGGAGGATCAGCGGGCGGTGAGCAGCGCCTCGCCCGGGATGCGGTTCATGCGCCGGTCCATGTAGTGCTCGCAGGTGCCCACGAACCGGTCCATGTGCTGGCTGAACGAGTGGTCGGCATTCTCGATCAGGTCGAAGTCGATCGTGATGCCGCGCTGCTGGCTCAGCTTGTTGACCAGCTTGTGCACCGATTCCACCGGGGTCACCACGTCGCGCTCGCCATGCACGATCAGGCCCGAGGACGGGCAGGGTGCCAGGAAGCCGAAATCGTAGATATTGGCTGGCAGGCCCGCCGAGATGAAGCCCACGACCTCGGGCCGGCGCATCAGGAGCTGCATGGCGATCCAGGCGCCGAAGCCGAACCCGGCCACCCAGACGCCCGACGCGTTGGGGTTGTGCAACTGCATCCAGTCCAGCGCTGCCGCGGCATCCCGCAACTCGCCCTGGCCGTGATCGAACTGACCCTGCGAACGGCCCACGCCGCGGAAGTTGAAGCGCAGCACCGAGAAGCCGCGCCGCACATACATCTGGAACAGGGCGTAAACGATGCGGTTGTTCATCGTGCCGCCATGAAGCGGATGCGGGTGCAGGATCACCGCGAGCGGGGAGGTCGGGCCTTCACCGTGGACGTAGCGGCCCTCGAGCCGGCCATCCGAACCGTTGAAGATCACCTCAGGCATCGAAAACTCCGCTACGGCCGAAGCGGCAAAACAGGTCCGCCCCTCCGTTCGGGGCCGGATCATTGCTGCCGTCTTGGGACGTCCCTATACTGCCTCGGACGTGGCTCCCACGTCCGGATCCACGCCAGACCGTGCCACGGTACGCATCGCATCGTGCTGGAGAACCAAACACGCGCAACGCGCGGCGGGCAGCCCGGCGCACGATCGCAGGTCGTTTAGCGCGGGGAGAGGGCGGAATTCAAGGGAATGTGAACCAGCCGATGCGGCCCTCGGGTCCGGGAGCGAGGGCGGCATCCGGCCGCGTCTATCTCGACCACGCCGCCACGACTCCGGTCCGGCCGGAAGTGGTGGCGCGGATGGCGCAGGTCATAGCGAGCGTCGGCAATCCGTCCTCGGTGCATGGCGAGGGCAGGGCGGCGCGGCGCATCCTGGAGGATGCCCGCACCCTGCTGGCCGACATGCTGGGCACGGAACCGGACGGGGTCACCTTCACCTCCGGCGGCACCGAGGCCAACGACCTGGTCCTGGGTGCCGCGGCCGGAAGGCCGGTCCTGGTGGGCGCCACCGAACATGCCTCGGTGCTGGAAGCCGTGCCGGAGGCGCCGCGCATCCCGACAGGGCCGGATGGGCTGGTCGACCCGGCAGCACTGGCCGGCCTGCTCGACCGGCATCGCCCGGGCCTGGTGTCGGTGATGCTGGTCAACAACGAAACCGGCGTGGTGCAGGACATTCCGCGGCTGGCGGCCGAGATCCGTGCCGCTGGGGCACTCCTGCATGTCGACGCGGTCCAGGCGCTCGGCAAGCTGTCCGACGTGAACCTAAGGGCGCTGGACTGCGATTTCCTGACCGTCTCCGCGCACAAGATCGGCGGACCGCAGGGGGTGGGCGCCCTGGCGGCGCGAGCGGGCCTCACCGTCCCGGCGCGGCTGCGCGGGGGCGGGCAGGAGGGCCGCCGGCGGGCCGGTACCCACAATCTGCCGGGCATCGCCGGCTTGGCGGCGGCGATCCGGCTGCTCAACCCAGCCGAGCCCGCACGGCTCCTGGCGCTGCGGCGCCGGCTGGAGGCACGCCTCCTGGCGGGCCTGCCGGATGCGGCGGTCGCCGGCGCTGCCGCATCCCGGGCACCGCACATCACCGCGCTGGTGCTGCCCGGCCGGCCGGCCGAACTCCAGGTCATCCGGCTGGATCTCGCCGGCATCGCGGTGAGCGCCGGTGCCGCCTGCTCTTCGGGCAAGGTCCAGGCCTCGCATGTGCTGCAGGCGATGGGCCTGGGTCCGCTGGCGGGCTGCGCGCTGCGGCTCAGCCTCGGCTGGAGCAGCACCGAGGCGGAGGTGGACCGGGCGGCGGATGCGATCTTGGGGCTGCACCGGCCCGCCGGTACTCCTGCCGTCGTGGCGCCGCCCTTGCCGAACGGCATGACAGTTGCGACATGATGGCTTGCCGGAACGGGTGTTCCCGGCAGTTTGGCAGCAGATGGTGAGACGATGGCACAGGCACTGAGCATCACCGAGCGGGCGGCGGCGCGGGTCAGGGAACTGCTGGCGACCCAGACGGATGCCGCGGGCATCA
>NZ_WUJP01000290.1 GCF_009806515.1 Geminicoccus flavidas
AGCTCGCCGTGAAGCCGCGCGGCTGCTCGGGCTGGAGCTACTCGCTGGATTTCGCCAAAGCCGTGGCGCAGGACGATCAGGCGATCGAGGTAGGTGGGGTGACCTTCGTGATCGAGGCGGCAGCCTTGCCCTATGTCGCCGGCACCGAGGTGGATTTCGTCGAGGACAAGCTGGGTGCGGCCTTCGTGTTCAACAACCCGAACGAGAAGGGCCGGTGCGGCTGCGGCGAGAGCTTCCACGTCTGAGCCGGGAGTGATCCAGGTCCGCTTCCGGCTGCCCGACGGCAGCGAGCGCCGGATAGGCGTGGCTGCCGGCAGCACACTCCTGGAGGCCTCGCGCGAGGCGGGGGTGGAGCTGGAAGGGGCGTGCGGCGGCTCCATGGCCTGCGCCACCTGCCATGTCCGGATCCCCGACCCCTGGTTCGACCTGGTCCCGCCACCCTCTCCGGAAGAGGAGGACATGCTGGACCTGGCACCGGACTGGCAGCCAACCTCGCGCCTGGGCTGCCAGATCCGCCTCGACCGGCAACTGGACGGCATCATCGTGGACGTGCCGGTTTCGAGCCTCCTGGACTACTGACGGCGCTGCCTGGACATCGATCTCGTGAATCCTGACCATCTCCTTGCCGATCTCGACCTGCCGGCCGGCGCCAGGGTGGTGGTGGCCATGTCCGGCGGGGTCGACAGCTCCGTCTGCGCCGGGCTCCTGGCCGAGGCCGGCTTCGATGTGGTCGGCATTACCATGCAGCTCTACGACCACGGCCAGGCGACTGGCCGCGCCGGAAGCTGCTGTGCCGGCCGCGACATCCGTGACGCGCGGGCGGTGGCCGACCGGCTGGGCATCCCCCATTTCGTGTTGGATTACGAGGAGCGCTTCCGCCGCCAGGTGATCGACGAGTTCGCGGCGGGCTATGCCGCCGGTCGCACCCCCATTCCCTGCGTGCGCTGCAACGAGCGGATCAAGTTTGGCGATCTGCTGGAGAGCGCGCAGGAGCTGGGTGCGGCGGCCCTGGTCACCGGGCATTATGTCCGCCGCCTGCGCACTTCCGGGCGCACCGAGCTGCACCGGGGTCGGGACAGTGCGAAGGACCAGAGCTACTTCCTGTTCGCCACCACCGACAGGCAGCTCGCGCGCCTGCGCTTCCCGCTGGGCGGCCTGACCAAGGCCGAGACCCGTGCCCATGCCCAGCGCCTGGGCCTGCCGGTGGCGGAGAAGGCCGAGAGCCAGGACATCTGCTTCGTGCCGGACGGCGACCATGCCAGCGTGGTGGCGGCACTGCGTCCGGAGGCCGGCCAGAGCGGCGAGATCGTCGACGATGCCGGCCGGGTACTGGGCAGACACAGGGGCCTGGCCGGGATTACGGTCGGCCAGCGCCGCGGCCTGGGTGTGGCAGCACCAGAGCGGATGTACGTCACCGAGATCGACCCGGTGAGCCGGCGGGTGACGATTGCTCCCAAGGCACGGGCGCGGATGCGCTGGGCGGTGCTCGACCGGCTGCACCTCGTGGGTGCCGCCGCTGCGGGGGAGCTGCCGGGCGAGGTCATGGCCAAGCACCGCTACAACGAGCCGGCCCAGCCGGCGACTGTCCGCCGGGACGAGGCCGGGCGGGTCGAGGTGGTCTTCCACGAGCCGCAGCTCGGCATCGCCCGCGGCCAGGCCTGCGTGCTCTACCACGGCAGCCGGCTGTTGGGTGGCGGCTGGATCGAGCGCGCCGTCGCCTGAGGCGGCGCGCGCAAGGTGTCTCAGACCACCCGATCCCAGGCCGAGCCGTTCCAGCCGAGCGTCTGGTCGGCAAAGCGCAGGAACTCGATCGAGGTGAAGCTGCTGCGGTCGCCGGTACCGAGATCGATCAGGCTGCCGTCGGCACCGGTCCCTTCCAGCCGGTAGCCGGCAATGGCCGAGCCCGCCGCCAGCGTGTCGGTGCCGGCGCCACCATCGATCTGGTCGTTGCCATAGTTCACGACGATCAGGTCGTCGCCCTTGCCGCCGTCCAGCAGGTCGTCGCCGAGCCCGCCTTCCAGCCGGTCCTGGCCGGCAAAGCCGTAGAGCTCGTCGTCGCCAGCACCCCCCAGGACCACGTCGTCGCCGCGCCCGCCGGAGAGCAGGCTGCCGTCGTCGCCACCCTGGAGGAAGTCGTCGTCCTCGCCGCCGCCGAACAGGCGGTCGCTCCCGTCACCACCCTCCAGCCGGTCGTTACCTGCGCCTCCCTCGATCCGGTCGTTGCCGGCACCGCCGAAGAGCAGGTCGTCGCCGCGCATGCCGCGCAGCCAGTTGTTCTCGCCATTGCCGTGGATCTGGTCGGCGCCATCGCCGCCCACCGCATGCTCGATCCGCGCGTTCGCGGCCAGCCGCCAGGGGCTGTCGCCTACCTGCCCTGCTTCGCCGTCGAGCCGGATCACCAAGTCCGAGGTGACCGGCGCGAAGTTCACCGTGTCCTGGCCGCCATTGCGGCCCGCCAGCACCTGGGGGGACGCATCCTCCGCCGCGGACTGCTCGTACTCGTCGGTGAACAGATACTGGTCATGGTTGCCAGCACCGCCCTGCGCGTCCAGCGTGAACTTCTGGATCTGAAGGGTGTCGCCCGTTGTGCCCCGGTTGGTGATGTCCACCCGCCAGACGCCGTCCGCCGCCTCGCCCCAATGCTGGGTCGTGCCGAGATCGAGCCGGAAGTCCTCGCCTACCTCGGTGTCAAGGTCGGTCTCGCTGTTGAAATCATACCAGAGATCGGCGTCGAAGCCGGTATGCAGGTAGCTGACCGTGCCGCTCGGCGAGGTCAGCCGGATGTCCAGATCCTGGTAGATCAGCAGCACGTCGCGCAGGGTCAGGTCGGGGTTCGCGACCAAGTCGAGATGCAAGGTGAGGTGCTCGAAGGTGACACCCTCGGCATCGGTGAAGGTGATGTCGTAGCCGGTGGCGGCGCCGGCCGCGAGCGACCGGGAGGCGGGGTCGCTGAATGACAGCTCCTGATCGTTGGCGAAGGTCTGGGCGTCCCGCCGCTAAGTCTCTGCGAAGCCGACCGCGGCATGGGCGCAGGCCTAGGCCGCAATCGTGGCTGACATGGTAGCCGCCACCATTCCAGTGCGCCGCACCATTGGTCTGCCAGTCCCATGGCCGCACCAGCAGCGCCGCATCCTCGGCGGTCAATCCTTCGACATGCGGACCCATCACCTCGAGGATCATTTCGGCCGATTGCATCCAGCTGTCGGCACCCTCCGGCTTCCAGGCGGATGCGGCCAGAATCTGCTGGACGTCGCGCGCACCCAGCAACGGGTTGGCCTCCAGCATCAGCGCCACGACGCCGCTCACGATCGGTGCCGCGAAGGAGGTACCGCTCTCGACGACGTATTCGCTATCGGGATCTTCACCGTGCGGTGGCACCCGGTCCGTCGAAAGCACGTCCTCGCCCGGCGCCGTCACCAGAAGGCCGGCGCCCGGATTGGTGAACCAGGTCGCCCGCCCATCCCGGTCGATGGCCGCCACTGAGATCACATGAGGGTCCGACTGGTCGTCCTCGCCGTTCACCAGCACGCTCGTGTGGCGCTCGTTGCCGGCCGCGAACACGATTGCAGTGCCCAGGCCGTCCCGTGCCTCGGTGGCCAGCCGCTCGATGATCGCGGCATTGTCCGGATCCTGGCGCTCGTCAGGATTCCGCCCCAGGAATTGTTGGAGATGTCGACGCCCTGCAGGAGCTGCTGCTCGAAGCCAGTGGCTTCGTAATCCTCATCCTCGCTGTCGGGATTGGAATCGGAATCGTCCTCGCCGAGCGGCATGCGGTAGGCGACGATCGTGGCGCCGTGGGCGACCCGATGCCGCCGACGCCGTTATTGCCCACCTCGGCGGCAAAGCCCGCCACGACCGTGCCGTGGTTGTCGCCTTCCCGGATCGGCAGGCCTGGACCCGTCTTACCCGATTCGGTGTCGCAGCCGTCCTCGGTATCGAAGTTCGCGGCGAGGTCCGGATGGTTGCCTTCCACGCCCCGGTCGAAGATCGCGATCCGGACGCCTTGCCGCTATAGTCCGCCCATGCCGGCAGCACTCGGACATCGATGCCGGCCATTCCGCCATCCTGGCCGCTGTTCAGGAGATGCCACTGTTCGTCGAACAGCGGATCGTTCGGCTTCCCCGACTCCAACATTCCGCCTCATTCAAATTAACTTTAATTTTGTTGTTATTTTTCCGGTAGATGGCGGGTAAATAATCGGGCGATTACTGAGGTGGCAATCCGAATCAGCGAGGACATTCAGGGAGCCGCTGCCGGCCATAGAAAAGGCCGCCCACCTTCCGGAGGACGGCCTTCGCAAGGGAAGGGGCTGCCGCTCAGGCGGCGGACTTCGGCGTGTCCTTCACATGGTCCAGGTCCGGCGCATTGCCGTAGGACATCCGGCGCATCTGCTCGATCACCCGATCCATCTCCTCCGCCGGCAGATGCGGCGGCTCGCCGATCGCCAGGGCATGGACATACATCTTGGCCAGCGTCTCGACCTCGATCGCCAGCGCCAGCGCCTTGTCCAGGCTCTTGCCGGTGGTCAGCATCCCATGGTGGCCCATGATGCAGGCATAGCGATCCTTGAGCGCCACCAGGATCTCGTCGGAAAGCTCCTGGGTGCCGAAGGTCGCGTACTTGCTGACCCGGATGTCGTGGCCGCCCGCCACTGCGGTCATGTAGTGGAAGGGCGGGATGCCGCGCTCGTGGGTCGCCAGCACGGTCGTGTAGGTGGCGTGGTTGTGCAGGACGACGTTCACGTCCTCGCGGTTCTTCAGGATGTCGCGGTGGAAGCGCCATTCCGAGGAGGGGCGGTGCCGGCCGGTATAGCTGCCGTCCCACTTCAGGTGGACGATGTCCTCCGGGGTCATCACCTCGTAGGGCAGGCTGGTCGGCGTGATCAGCAGCCCGTCCTCGATCCGGTACGAGACATTGCCCGCCGTGCCCTGGTTGATGCCCTGCCTGGTCATCTCCAGGCAGGTCGCGATGATCTTCTGGCGGATGTCCTGGTGACCGATCTCACTCACGATCTACTCCTCGTCTGCGGTCGATGCGAGGCCGCTGCAGGATGGCGGCAGCGGCCGCTGGATATGCCGGCGCACGGCCCGGCGCCACCGGGAACGATAACCCGCCAGCCCTTCGAGCTCGATAGGTGCTGCGGGCTCGATGTCGAGCCGCGCCGGCCGGCCCAGATTGCGATGCGTCCAGAGCAGGGCGGCGCCCGCGGCAGTCCCGCCGCCCCGCCGGTTGACCAGCACCTTCTGGCCCGGCCGCAAGGCCGCCACCAGCCGGGCGAACATCGGGTCGGCGGTGAAGCCGCCATCGATCACGACGCTGGCCTGGCTGCGCATCAGGTCCAGGCAGATGTCGGCGACCAGCGCGTTGTAGAGGGTCGCCAGCGCGATGCGTCCCTCCTGGCCGATCGGCTCGCCCACCAGCCGCCCCCGCCCGGCACTGCCCGGAAAGGCTCCGTCATAGTCGACGAAGCCCGGTAGCACCTGGCTGTCGCGGGCGATCACCTCGGCCACCGCCGCAGCGCTGGCCCGGCCGGAGGCGTTGCCGGTGATTGCGGCATATTCCCGGCCGGCCATGGTCAGCACGCCCGCGATCGGGCGGCCGTCGACATCGCTGGTCACGGTCATCCCGAACCCGGCGTCCAGCGCTTCCACCGGCGTGGTCGGGCACATGCCGACCAGCCAGGTCCCGGTCGACAGGAGCGCGAAGTCGGTGAGGCCGGCCGCCTGGTAGCAATGGAGATTGGCCGTGCTGTCGTGGATGCCGGCGAGCACCGCCATGTCCGGCGGCAGGCCGAGGCCGGGCCTGGGGTTGCCCACGCGCTGGTAAGGCGGGACCAGCTCCGCCAGCAGGTGCTGCCAGCCGAGCTTCTCAGCAATACCGGTGGAGCTGCCGTCCAGCGGGTTCACGAGCTGGGACTGGGCACCCAGCATGGTAGGCTCCAGCACCGCACGGCCGGTCAGCCGCCAGGCCCAGTATTGCGGCAGGGGCAGGAAGTGACAGGCCCTGGCGAAGATCTCGGGAAAGCCGCGCTGCATCATCAGGAGCTGCTGGGCGAAATGCCCGGCCTGGGCCTGGACCGGCGCGCTGCACATGGGGAAGGGCGGCACGAGCGGGCGATACTCCGCAGCCACTGCCGGCGGCACCGGGTTCTCGTAGTCGATCGGGGCCAGCAGGGGGCCGTGCTCGTCTACCAGTACGCCGCCCGAGCCATGGCAGGCGGCAACGAATGCGTCGAGGCGATGGCTCCGGCCAAGCTCCGCCAGGGTCGCCAGCAGCCAGGCCTCGATCGCCGCCAGATCGTAGTGACGCCACGGCGGCCCCGGCAGGGACTGGTTGGGCCGGCTGCGCTCGGCCAGGAGCGTGCCGTCGTCGCCCAGGAGATGGATCTTGAGGTTGGTCTTGCCGATGTCGAGGACGGTGGTGGTCACCGGCGGGCCTCCCCGTTCGGGCCGCCGGGCAGGGCAGGCAGAAGCGGCGCGACGAGCAAGTCCCCTCCACAGGCGCGATGGCGCCGGCAACGTTCGATGGCGGCCTCGACCGGCCGATCGTTCATGCCACCGTCGGTCCGGCCGTGCCGACCCATGTCCCAGGCGACGCGGTGGTGCCGGCGCGTAAAACCTTTCACGCAGTTTCGTATACGTTGACCCAAAGGAATGGCAAGCGCGATCGGTGCCAGCGACGGTTGACAGAGAGCAGCCGGCGCTGGGATGCTCGTTCCGTTCATGAAACGGAACACGTGGCAGGTCACTTCTTGGGCGAACGTCAGGCGAATGTCGTAGGGTCGCGCGTCACCATCCGGCATGTCGCCAATGCGGCCGGCGTGTCGATCGCGACCGTGTCCAACGTGCTGAACGGCCGGACCAGCGTGGCGCCGGAACTGGTGGCGCGGGTGCGGCGGGTGATGGAGGAGCTGGGCTACCAGCGCGACCAGGTCGCCTCCACGCTCAGGCGCCGGCAGACCTCCGTAGTGGGGCTGGTCCTGCCCTCGCTGATGAGCCCGTTCCTCGCAACCCTGGCGACGCGCCTGGAGGGGCTGGCCCATGCGGGCGGGTACCAGCTCCTGGTGGGCAGCGCCAACGAGGATGCCGAGCAGGAGGTGAGCCGGGTCCAGGCGATGCTGGCCTGGCGTCTGGCCGGCATGATCATGGCGCCGGTCGACCATCGCTTCCCGTCGCACCAGCTCATCCGCAGCCAGGGCATCCGGACGGTGATCGTCGATCGGACCAACGAGGCGTCCGACCTGGATTCGGTCGGCGTCAACAACCTGGAAGCCACGCTGATGGCCACGCGCCGGCTGATCGAGCTCGGTCACCGGCGGATCCTGGCGGTCGGCTCCAGCCGCACCATCCCGAACATGCGCGAGCGCATCTCCGGGTTCGAGACCGCGATCGCCGCGGCGAGCCTGGGCGATAGTTGCGCAGTCCTATGCGGG